>DATGQB010000272.1:0-7660 GCA_035304405.1 Edaphocola sp. | reverse complement strand
CACCTTTACTTTTCATTAAAAAAATTTAATAATGAAAGGTAATGAAATTTCTTTAAAAACGCTTAACAACAGCGCACAATTTTGGTTGGAGAAAACACTACAATTGCTGCTACTTCAAGATTATGGCAAGGGCACCGTGCGTAACTACCTCCAAGAACTCACGCTCCTGTTTAAGTATTACAATCATTTACCAGTTGAAGACTGCGAGAGCGGAAATTGTGCTGTATAACGCTTTTAAATAACAACCCATCAACGCTCTTTCCAATGGGAACATTCTCTTGATAGAATTTTTGAAATCGGGCGCCAAAATGATATCAGTCAAGCCAATGCCGGTATAGCACTTAGCCGGAATGCTTCTTTACAAAGCTTTTTGTTTTTTCAAGTAGCTTTCTTTTTTGATATATAGTGCTATCATGCTGGCTACAAATCCAATAATAGTTATTACCATTAGCTTATTGAGATAGGGCGCTATCAAATGCTCTGCACCGTTTTCAATAATTAGTATTCTGAATATGGGCAGAAAATGGGTAGTGGGTATCACCTGTGCCATATATTGTATCCATACAGGCATTTGGGATAACGGCCAGGTAAAACCTGAAATCATAAAGGCCGGAGTAGCCACTACCATTAGCACTTCGGTGGCTTTTAGCTGACTTGGAAGCAGAATGCTCACCAAAATACCGATAAAGGATACTGACAGCACAAATACCAATGCCGCAAATGATAATGCTATAACATTATGGAATACCGGTACCTTAAACCACCATGCAAATAATCCGTACAATAGCCATACAATTCCGCTCATGATGATATAGGGTAATACTTTTACCATCAGCAGCACGAAGGTATTTTTACTTTCGGCAAATAACTGACCTAAAGTGTTTTGCTCAAATTCGCTTGCAAAGGAAAGTGCTAAGCCTAGCAACATTACTTGTTGTAATACGGTTATCAATACCCCCGGCCACAGGAAATACATATAGTTGGTAGCCCGGTTGTTTTTCTTGATAAAAGTTGTTTTAAAGGGCTCATATTGGCTCATCAGCAGAGCTTCCGGTGTTCCTGTCTTTCTTAGGGTCTCCATCTGTACGCCTGCTTTGTAAGTACCCAGTACCACTTGTAAGGCACCAGAAGTATAGTTTGCCGTTAGAATATTTGCCGTGTTGACAACCGTGGTTATTTCCGGATTTTGTTTGGTGAGCAGTTGGCTTTCAAAATGTTCTGGAATCATTACTACTGCGGTAATGTCTTTTGCTACCATCAGCTCATCTATATTCTGCTCATTGGGCAGGACTTTATATATGTGCAAGACTTCATTGTCTTCCATCATAGTTATCAGTTGCCTACTCGTAGCCGACTGGTCTTTGTCAATAACCAAAATGGGCAAATCGGTAACCTTACCTTTCTGGTAAACATAGCCTAGTAGTATACCATAGAGTATAGGCGCTCCAAAGAATAGAAGTCTTAATACAGAATTGCTCCAGAAGAGGCGGAACTCTCGTTTAAGGAGGGCAAAAAAGTTTTTCATTGCTATTGAAGTATTACGGTTGCTTTAGCTAATAGATCTTTGGTTTGTGCTGCATCTTTGGGTGCTACCACAATATCATACAATACATCCTGAATTTTATAGTCCGGATATGGATTGGCGATATTGGCATAGCTACCGGTTTGTTTGATATTTCTGATATAGCCATCAATCTCAGCACCGTTATAGGCGATTTTGACCTTTACTTCCTGGTTGGGCTGGTAATGAGCTACCTGGCTTTCTGGTATGGTAAAGCGGAATGTGGTACTTAGAGGCAGTTCGCCTTTAAACAGTGTGTATCCGGGTAGTGCCAGCTCTCCTACTTTCAAAGTGATACTGGATATTTTCATATCCTGCGGAGCAATGATATATCGTTCACTTTCTGCAATTTCAACTTCCTGTAGGACGCCGGAGGCACGGTCTTGCTGTCCCAAGGCCATTTGTTGCTGCTCTATTCTAAGTCCATTCTTCACATCTGCAATTTCGGCTTCTACAGCGATTAGCTGAGCTTTGGCTCCTTGCAGTTTGGCATACACCTCATCATATTGTTGCAGTGGTATCAATGAGTCTTCCACCATCCCTTTTAAGCGGTTGGCAGATTTTTCTGCAAAGCGGTATTGTTCAGTAAGCGCTTGCTTTTTGGCTTCCAGCTGTTGTAGTTGGTTTTGGGTTGCACCATTTTGGGTCATATGGTATTGGGCCGAGGCCGAGGTAAGAGCGCCTTCCGCCTGATTACGTTTGGCTTTGAGCTCGGGAATATCCAGAATGGCTAGGGTATCTCCTTTTTTCACATAAGTTCCTTCTTCTACTTTTACTTCCATTATTCTACCCGCAACTTTGCCTACTACGGCCAGTTCCTGACGTTCGAGTTTGCCTACTAGGTCTGTGTTTTTGGGTTTGTCAGAGCAGGCGCTCAAGCTTATAATTCCGGAAACAAGAATGATTAACTTTTTCATCTTTTGTATGCTTAGTGATTACTGGATTTGAATAATTTGTTGTAAAGATTCTGCCGACTGATAGGTGCTTAGGGCAGCCTGGCGCTGTGTGATGATGCTCTCCATCTCATTCAGTCTTTGTTTATAAACATCATTTTCTGCCTCCAGACGCTCTGTAATGCCTATCAATCCTGCTGCATATTGCTTTTCTGCAGCTTGCAAATTGTGCTCGGCTATGGTGGCTCGCTGCTGAGCAATGGCAATCTGATTGGTATTATGCTGATACATGATCTTGTTTTTTTCTAATTGCAAATGAAGCAATTCTTGTGCGTCTCGATATTTATTATCTATTTGCTCGGCCGCCAGCTTTGCAGAGCGAATGTTGTGACTGCGCTCAAAGCCTGAGATTAAATCCCATTTCATCACCACTCCCACCATGAAATTTGGCGCAATGGTGAGTTCATTGATGCCTAGGTTTACATCTTTGTCGAGATGTTTTAGATGAGTTGTTGCATTAGCGTTGTATAAGCTGGAATAAGAATAGGATGCCAAAGCTGCTACATTGGGCAGTAGACTACCTTTTTCTTTTTTGATGTTATACTCGGCCGCTTTTTTGTAGGCTTCCAATGCTTTGAGTTCATTTTTGTCTTTTAATGCCACATCCTCCAGCAGGTATATTGGGTTCACCTGATGTTGCATTTTGGACAATGTGTCTACAGATAATCCTGTTTCTTGAGCGAGTTTCAGTAAGAGCAGTGCCTGTTTACTGCGAATATCTTCTTTTTGACTATTGAGCTCCAGCTGCGCCAAAGTGATTTTGTCCCTGTCGTAAGGTATCGCCATTCCTAGAGCTATGGCTTTATTTACTCGCAGCGATTCTTTCTCGAGTCTGCGTGCGCTTTGTTCCAGCAAGGTGTCTGCCTGTCTGAGCAAAGCCAGTTGGTCAAAACCGTTGATAATACTCATAATCACCTCATCTTTCGTGTTTTCCTTGAGGAGGGAGTCGCCTTGGTTTTTGTAGCCCATCGCCTTGGCTCCGTTGTATATCTGTCCTCCGCTAAACAGTATCGTCTTGGCGGTTAGGCCGGCATGTACTAGATTGGCTTCGTTATCGAAGGTTTGCTTGTCTGTAAACAGCTCCTTATTGATGTAGGGAAGTGTTTGTGTGGGAAAGTCAATGGTTATATCATTATTGGCGTAGCCATATAGTCCCATGGCGGAAACCGTTGGGATATACTTATTCCATACCGATTTTTCTGCCAGTTTAGCCTGTTCCGTACTGAGTTTGTTATTTTTGATATTCATGTTATGATCCAGCGCCTGGGCTATGGCAAAGCGCACATCTTCGCTGAGCTGAATTTGTCCAAAACTTTTTAGCATTGGGCTGATGAAGAACAGGACCGATATCCAATACTTTTTCATTTTAATACTTTTGTCAGGTTATCGTAAACGGTGTTGAAGGCTTTCTTGATTATCTTGATGGTATGGGCATCAATGCCTTTAGTAGCCTCTTCTAATGTTTGATACACGATAGGCGTTACTTTGATTTCTAAAGATTTGCCTTTTTCTGTAAGGTACACCAGGTTGATGCGTTTATCTTTCGGGTCACTTCTTCTTTCTAAGTATCCTTCTTTTTCTAAACTGTCTATAAGACGGGTGGTCGAGGGTTTGTCCCTGTCGGTCTGGTTGGCGATTTGCTGCTGTGAGCAACCATCTTTTATCCAAAGCACGGCAAGTATAGACCACTGTTCTCTGCTAATAGGGATGCCGGCCTCTTTAAAACGCTGCGACAAATACCGGTTGAGCAACAGTGTAGTACGCCCTGTTATCAGGTGGTAGTTGTCTTCTTTACTTATCATCAATGAGGTTGTCATTTTTCTGGGTTTTAATGATACTGCAAAGTTAGCACGACAATAGTTAGCAAAACAACTAAAATTCTATCTCTAACATTTTTTTAACCTTTTTGTTGTAAGGTAGGAGATGTATAAATTGCTGAACACAAAGGTCTTCTGCGGTTGATTCATCGGTTCTGAATGTGCGTCTCTATCTCTTTTTCTCATGCTTGTCTCCAAACGGAAATTAGGTTACGATAGTGAAAATATTTGAAAAAGCGAGAATGCATAAAAAAAAGGCCGTCATTACTGCGGCCCTTTTTGCACTATGAGTACATAACTATTATATATTATCCTTCCTGGCGTAAAGCTTCGATGGGATTGATTTTGGAAGCTCTAATGGCAGGGTAGAGTCCCGCAATTAGACTGATGATGATGCAGAAAGCTATCGCCCCGAGTGTGAGCCACCAAGGAAAGGAAAAGAGATCCAAAGGGGTGCTACCCGAACTCATGTAGGTCTGATTGACAATAATATTGGCAATTCTGGTAAGCCCATATCCCACAGCAATACCCGATAAAGCACCCAAAACCCCGATAATGCCGGCTTCGAAGAAGAATATAAGACGGATGTCCCGGTTTTTGCTGCCCACTGCCTTCATGATACCAATTTCGCGTTTGCGCTCCAGTATACTCATGAGCATAGTGTTCACAATGCCAAATCCTGCCACTACTAGACTTATCAAGCCTATTACACCAAGTATGCTGTCTAGGATGAGAAATACTTTTTTCATCTCGTTGAGCCCGTCGTCAATGGCAAAATAATTGATATCTTTCTCGTCAAGGAAGGCTTTCAGACTTTTAAGGTCATCCATGCTTTTAGCTTTGACGAAGATAGCGTTGTATTTATTGCCCTTGAGCTTCTGCGCCATCATCTCGCTGATGCGGTCAAAGCCCACGGAAGGCAGTTGCTCAGCGGTTTTTAGCGGCATAATAATTTCTTCTCTGAAGTTAGGGCCGGCAAACTGCTCTGAGGGTAATATTCCTACTATAGTCATTTCTGTAGCTTCTTCGGCAAGTACGTTTTCGATACCGCCGATAAGCGCCAAGGGAGAGCTGGTTTTAAGTGTCGTGCTCAGTACTGTGATTTTTTTACCAATGAGGCTATCAGCACTTATCGTTACCATATTCGAATCCATGCCTGCTGCCGCGTATTGCTTGTGTCCGGTACCTATAACATTGTAGCCCATACTATTGAGAAAACTCAGGCTCACCAGTACTTCTTGAGCGCTGTCATGGCTAAAATATTTTCCCGCTAGCAGATTGTCATAGGGTGCATGTTGGCCCATCTCCATGGGTAGGCAGCCGGTGGTAGTGGCGGCAGTATCTGTGCCCAGTGCTATCCGCACCGGTGTATTGATTTTGGGATAGGCAATACTCACATCTTTGCGGGCCTGCAGCAGTGTTATGAGCGAATCGTTCAAAGGGATGGCGTCAGCCCGCTCTTTGTTCGTGTTCATCTTCGAAGGATGCCCGCCCTTCACTTGAAAAGCCTTGCTGGATATGGTAAGGCTGGTAAAGAGGTCGTTGTTTTTGAAATTTTCGGTGATGTTTTTTTCTAGTCCTACACCGAAGCTGACCATTGCAATTAAGGCAGAGATACCCACGGTGACACCTATAAGCGTGAGGAAAGTTCTTACGCGCATGCGCCACAGGTTTTGGCGTGCCATTTGTACTAAATCGGAAATATGCATTCTGTATGGGTTTGAAAATGTGTGAAAGTTAATGTGCAAGTATCGCTGCAGGCGAGCGATTTATTCAGACAATACGCCATCTTTAATCGTAAGGATGCGGTCTGCTACTTTGTCGGCTATCTCCTGGTCGTGGGTAATCATAATAATGGTTTTTCCATTATGCTTCAGCCTGAGCAGAATATCCAGTATTTCCTCAGTGGTTTTGGAGTCCAGATTACCGGTAGGCTCGTCGGCCAGAATCATTTCCGGGTTATTGACCAATGCTCTTGCTATGGCTACCCTTTGAGCTTCCCCTCCGGATAGCTCGTTTACCTTATGGTCGAGCCGGTGGCTTAGACCTACTCGCTCCAATGCGGCCTTAGCCTTTTGCAGTCTGCTGCTTTTACTATCACCGGCAAAAATCAGAGGTAGCATCACATTCTCTAATGCTGATTTGGAGAATATGAGGTTGAAAGACTGAAATATGATGCCGATGTGTTTGAGTCTGTAATCGGCAAATTCATTGGAGGAGTATCTGCTGATATCTGTACCGCGAAACAAAATTTGCCCTGATGTAGCCTGGTCCAGGCCGGCCAGCAAGTGCAGGAGCGTGGATTTACCCGACCCCGACTTGCCTACTATAGCTACAAATTCACCTTGTTGAATGCTGCAGCTGATATTGTTTGAGGCAATAATCTGATGTTTGCCTTTGCTGTATACTTTATTGACGCCTATTAATTGTAACATGTGCTTTGATTGAGCCACAAAAGTACGAAGACTAGTCTGCCATAGTGTTTTATTCGCCGATTTGCAGGAGTAGTGTGCCGAAACCCGAGGCTCCACAGCATTTTTGTAGGCAAGAGCGATATTTTTATAGGTGAATAAGGTGAAAGGGGCCATTGGGCTGGCTGCTGCTGCATGCCAACAGCCTTTTTGGGTATAAAATTTGCAAAAATGTTATTTTTCGCCGAAAACTCAGGCTGGGGAGGCGAGTACTGTTTTTTCTCTTTTATATTTGCAAACGTAAATTCAGAACCAGACAGGTCCTTGATGTTTCTTGCATGCAGCGTTCTGACGTGTATGTACGCACTGAATGAAGTCTGATATGTCTTGTTCTACCAAAAAAACAGATAAAGTAATTTTAAACGTGAAAAAGAAAAGCTTACTTATCGCTACCACAGCTGTAGCCTTGTCATTCTCGCAGATTGCTGATGCGCAAATCAGCCGGGGTGGACTGCCACTTACTATGCAAAAAGAAATGCCGGAGTCTTATGTTCCCGTGCTGCGCTACGAGCGCCCCGACTGGGAAGCTTATCTGGCCAAAGAGCAAACGATGTCACCTGAACGTTTGTTCGCACAGTCCTACAAAGTGGGTTTACATGTTAACACAGATATCAGCTTCCCTGCTTCTGGTGTGATGACTACTCTGCCTGATGGGTCTCGAGTATGGCGGGCGGCTGTTGAAATCAATCAAGTGCCTGCAATGGGTTTCTTGTTCGATCGTTTTCATTTGCCGAAAGGGGTAAAATTGTTCTTTACCAATGAAAATCTACGTCAGGTAGCAGGAGCATTTGATGCTAGCAATAATGACGAGTCTGGAGTTTTTGCTGTAGACGCCATTCAGGGCGAGAAAGTGTTTAT
>DATGQB010000271.1:0-8606 GCA_035304405.1 Edaphocola sp. | reverse complement strand
CATCGGTAATTTGTGTGCGCAGCAGATAAGCATCTGAAGCAATAGGGTGGTCGTAGGCATAATGCTCTTCCAGATACTGAATCATCATCTGCTCTACATACATGCCATCGTATGCTCCTAGCTGGTCGTCATACACTTCATTGAGCTGGCGCTGATTCCAAAAATGAAATATGCCGATGACGAGGAGAAGCATCGGAAATACCGTGCTTAGCCTTCTGGAAGCTTGTACCATAATAGCTGCCAGCAACATATTGAGCGGCACAAATGCAATGATAAAATACCTGTGTATGAAGAAGTTGAAGGCGCAGAATACAATGAATACGGGCAGGAAGATTAAAAAGCTCAGTATGAAGAGCTGAGTAGTACTAAAGGGTGGGCGCCAGGCCGCTTTAATCTCCTGAATTATTGAGGCCCATTTTTGTGTCATTTGCCTCCATGAGCAAAGCAGCAGCAACGCCATGCAGGATATGGTGATATAAACTCTGTTATCTACTAAGAAGAGCACTTTGATGCCTGTTTTAATTTTGCTGGCTCTAGATACCTCGGTATGCGAGAGTAAGTCCACATGAAAAGGGAAAAAATACCAGCCCAATTGTTGTTTCTGAATGATAAAAAAGCAGATGATGCCAATCAATGGCACTACAAAGGCAGCAAGATGTTTATAAAAAGTTCGGCGGTCTATATCTTTAACCAGCAGTCTGAATATGCTTACTAGACCTAGACTCAGGCCAATTGTGAGGCCCGTTTCCTTGGTGTAGAAGCTACATATCAATGCCAATGCCATCGAGAAAAGTCTTTCTGTGGCATAAAAATAGAGCGCCAGTAATCCAAAAAAGGCAAGCATGACCTCGGGCAGTACAGCACTTGCCTGCACATAAAACAGTGGTTGAAACAAGATAAGCAGCAGCGCCAGCACTCCCGTTGCCGGGTTAAAAATGCGCCTCGTGATTTCATAGATACAGATGGCAAAAATCGCGGAAAGGCATAATGGAAAGCTATGGATGGCCGTGAGTGAGCTCCCAAATACCTTCATCCAAGATGCGGCCAGAAAAATGAACAAGGGTGGATGCCCTCTGGACAGTTCGGGCGCAATGGCAGAAGGGGAGAGGCTGGGGCCCGCCTCATAGAGTGCATGCACTGCAGTGGCATAAGGCCAGCTCTCATCCCAAAAGAATGGATAGCTGAGATGTGGGATTTTGAGTATGATAAATGCAACAATAAGGCCGTAAGCACACAACCTTGTTGACAAGACTCGGTTCAACATAGACAGTTATCAAATAATGTATTTGCTGACGAAGGCATAGGGCTGCACCTCAGCGGCAAATGTATAAACTAAAGTATCATAAATCGGTCTCCGTCTTTGAGAAAAGGTAGTTTTTCTCTTGCATTTTGCAGTGGTGCATAGTCTAGTTGCTGAGTATGGATACCCTCTTCATGTTGTAGGTTCCAGAGAACTTCGCCCCAAGGGTCGATAATACTGCTGCTGCCATTATGATATATGCCCGATTTGTCATTGCCCACCCGGTTCACTCCCACTACATAGCACTGGTTCTCAATAGCGCGTGCTTTGAGCAGGGTATCCCATGCACCGATGCGTCTTTCCGGCCAGTTGGCTACATAGAGCAGTATGTCGTACTGAATGCCTTGTGCGGAGGGCGCTTGCTGCCGTGCCCACACGGGGAAGCGCAAATCGTAACAGATTTGTAAACAGATTTTCCAGCCGTTTACTTGTACAATGGTTTTTTCCTTGCCGGCAGAGAAATGCTGGTCTTCTCCTGCAAAACCGAAAAGATGACGTTTGTCGTAATGGTAGTATTGACCATTGGGCAGCATCCATATAAGTCGGTTGTAATAACGGCCCCCCTCGGCTATAATAAGGCTGCCGGTGATGATTTTTCTATACTGCCGGGCCATATCTTTCATCCACTGAATGGTAGGACCGTCCATCGACTCTGCCAGTGCAGCGGCATTCATGCTAAAGCCGGTTGCAAACATTTCCGGTAACACTACTATATGCGCCGTTGAGGGTACTTGCTGCAACCATGCTTCTATATGTTGCAGGTTGGCGGGCTTATCTTCCCATACCAGTTCTGTTTGTATACAGCTTATTATCAGGTCGTTCATGAAATAAATCTTAAGATATCTTGTAAACCCGATAAAGATAGGTATTACCTCACGGTTTTACGTCTCGAAAAGATGAATTGGTGTAAAATTATAGAAGATTTCAATTGCTCAATTACTTACAAATAAAGAAGCTTAATAAATGGGCGATACTTATTAGAAAGGATATTGTAATATGTTTAGTATAATATATGTATATTAAGTTAATTTATTGGGGTGTTCTATTTTAATGGTTGCTTTCATATATTTATCAGTAGTGTATATTTAGGATGGAAATCGTTTCTGTGGCGGTTTTGGCTTGTATTAACACTTTGTTAATAGCATTAAAATAATTAATTTCGCAATCGCACTACTAAACGCAAACAAAGCAAACAAATTAGGAATTATGAAAATCATCTGTGTTGGACGAAATTATCTTGAGCATATCAATGAACTCTCAAATCAAGTACCATCTGAGCCTGTGATTTTTATGAAGCCGAAAACGGCTATCGCAAATCTGGCATTCCCGGTATATTATCCCAAGTTTACCGACGATTTGCAGTTTGAAGCTGAATTAGTGGTGAAGATATGTAAAAATGGAAAAAGGATTAGCGAATCTAACGCACGCCAATATTATAATGCCTGGACGGTGGGTCTTGATTTGACTGCTCGGGATTTACAATCTAAGTTAAAAAAGAAAGGTTTGCCCTGGGAGCTATCCAAAGCTTTTGATAATTCTGCTATCTTAGGGCGCTTGGTGCCTATTCCTCAAGATGCGGATATTAATGCCACCACGTTTGAGTTGTTTGTAAATGGGGAGAAAGCACAAACAGGCTATGTAAAAGACATGATTTTCTCGATAGATAAAATTATACATTTTGTGTCGCAGTACGTAACTTTACAGATGGGTGATCTCATCTTTACCGGCACACCGGCCGGAGTGGGAACCGTCTTGCCATACGATAATTTCGTAGGCACGCTCAACGGTGAGACCCTACTGGAATTTGAAATTTACTAATGATGACTTTGTACTATCAGGCCGGGCAAATGTTGACGAAGGTGTTACGCCTTCTTAGCATTTGCCTTCTTTTTTGTGCTCATGTTGGCGCGCAACCCTTGCATTTTCAGAATTATAATACGGAGCATGGGTTGGTGCAGTCTCAGGTTACCAGTTTGGCTCAGGATAGATTCAATAGATTATGGATAGGCACCATTGGTGGGTTATCAGTGTTTGATGGTACTAATTTTAGAAATTTTACCCGTGCGCACGGGCTTAAGAGTCAGACCATACTGGATATAGACCTGGTGCATGATGGTACTGCATGGATTGCCACCGCAGAAGGCTTGTCTTATTACGACGGTTTCCGTTTTCACAATTACAGTCTCATTCAGAATCCAGATTCAGCTCTGGTCAATACGGTGCAGATCGACAACAGAGGCCGGGTGTGGGCCTTGGCACAAAACAGACTTTTTCTTCGGGCGGAAGACCATTTTGAGGAAATTCAGCCGGCGGTAAATGGCGATATCATCGTCACCCTTAGCAAGGATAAGGCGGGAGTCATTCATGTTGCATACCTCCGTAGCGGGGTGTTTAAGTATGAGCACGACAGGTGGTCTCAGGTGCTGCGTGCCCCCAAAGGCTTTTTATTTGCCATGCACTGTGGACGAGATGGTGCCTTGTATGCCTTAAGCAATGAGGCCTTGGTCAGGATGAAGAATGGAGAGGAAATGGTGCTTTCCCGTACGGTAAAGGATATTGATTTTCGCAATACTAATGTACGGATGGTGCTCGATGCCAAAGGTGTGTTGTGGATTACCTCTATTAAAGGGGTATGGTGGTTTACCAATAATCAGTTCGAACTCGTACAATCTGAGGACGGTGCTACTGATGAGCAAACCCTGGATGTATTTGTAGATAATTATAGTAATGTCTGGCTTGCCACCAATGGCTCGGGCATGTATAAATATTCCGAAAGTCCTTTCTCTCGTTTTGATAATAATTTTATTCCCAACGCGCGCAGCATATTTGGCATGTACCGGGAAGGAGATATGCTGGTGCTGGCCAGCTCGCTGCAAGGTATTTATGGTTTTGATGTCAGGAAACAAAGTGTAAAGCAGCTGCAGTTTGAAGCCGCCCCCCCTGTACTCACTTCCTTCTTCCACCACGACAAATTAGGCACTGTGGCTACATATTTCAATCAGTTCTTTTTATGGAAAAAAGGTAAGCTGCGCAAAAGATATGTGGAGGAAGCAAAATATAGTCAAATCATCTGGACTGCGGTGGGCGATACGCTCTGGTTTGTAAGTAATCAAGGTCTGCACAAGTTCGATGGTGATACTGTAAAGTTGGTATTACGCCAGGGTGGCCTGACTGCTATTGGATGCAGTAAGCAACAGCAGTTGGTACTGGGACACCTAGATGGCATAATGGTTTTCGATCCGGGAACGGGAAAGCTCGAGGCAGTGCCTCAATTAAAGGGGCTGCGAATGCATTGCTTTGCTTCCGATGATAAGCAATGGTATATTGGCACAGACGACCGGGGTTTAATTATTTATGATATTCAGACGCAGCGCTTAAGAAGTATTGACCAGGCTAGTGGGCTTAGCTGCAATTTTGTATATAATCTCATGCTGGACCGTTACCAAAATCTCTGGGCCGGCACCGGTTGTGGTATAGATAGGTTGCAAAATATTCATGAGCGCAATATTCGCATTAAATCTTATGGCAAGTCGGAAGGATTGAATGGTGCTGAGAGCAATGCCCATGGTTCTTATGAAGACCAGGATGGGCTTATTTGGTTTGCAACTACTAAAGGTCTCTTTCGCTATGATCGTCAGCTGGAGCGAGAGCAGCTTATCACTCCCGTAGTTACCCTCACAGGACTTAAGCTTTTTGCCAAGGATGTGATAGCGCGCAATTTAAGCGATAGCGTGCTCCCATTCAGTGGTCTGCCTTATCATCCTCGGTTTGCTCATAATCAAAACAGTATCAGTTTTACCTTCGCGGCGGTTTGTCTCTCTGCACCCGAAAAAATTACATTCAGGTACCGCTTAATTGGGGTGGATAAGGATTTTATAGAGACCAAAGAGAATACCGCATCATATAATCAACTGGCTCCCGGACATTATGTTTTTGAGGTTTATGCTTCAGACGAAAACGGAGAATGGCACGATAATGCATACCGCTACAGTTTCGAAGTAATTGCGGTATTTTATCAAACCTTTTGGTTTCGATTGCTGGCCACGATGCTATTGCTCGGCCTTATCGCTTTTGTTGTTTACCGTTACAGCAGGCGCAAAGAGGCACAACGACAAAAGGAGCTTAAACTCAGAGAAGAAGAGCAGGACAAAGTGCGTCAGCGCACCGCAGAGGACTTTCACGACGAGATTGGCAATAAGATTACCCGTATCAATTTGCTGACCATGGTGGCAGAAAAGCGGGTGGGCGACAACAAGGAATTGCGCGATTTGCTCATCCAAATCAGGCACAATACTCAGTCTCTCTATCACGGCTCCAAAGATATTATTTGGGCATTGCAAAAAGAGAGCAATTATCTCAAGGAGGCACTTTTGCGTGTTCAGCAAAACACCATTGCCATGCTACACGATACCGGCATTCAGTTGCAAATCGAGGAGGAGCCGCCTATCAGAGAAAATATTCACATGCCTATGGATTATGGGCGCAATCTCATCCTTATCTTCAAAGAGGCCGTAAATAATGCGCTCAAGTATTCAGAGGCCAACCGGTTGATTTTGCGTTTCTATGAAGATATAGACAATAGTATTGTGCTCGAACTAGAAGATAATGGTAAGGGCTTTGATATCGATGAGCAGTCAGAAGGCAATGGTCTGCGCAACATGCGCAATCGTAGCCGGGCCATTAAAGGCAATTTCAGCTTGCACAGTCTTCCTGGCATAGGCACCCTGGTTCGCATACGCCTGTTTAGTTATAGTTTTGAGCAGTAAAGGCAGCTAAAACGTAGGTAGGAATAATATTTTGTATTATTAGGGCGTGCCCCGCCGCAGGATTCCCTGGTCTGGTACACGTTAGTGGAAAGATAGGCCTGCCGCTGCGCCGCTATCAACAACAGCTACACTGCGGCGGGTCGGGCCATTAACTGCAAGTCCTCGCAGCGCAAGATGAGGGCTATATTCTAGTTGCCTAGACTTGTTGCAAAGTTTTGTGTCCATGCTTCAGATAAGAGAGCTTTTGCGCTGCTCTGGGCTTTTCGTTGCTGTCCCTCACGCGTCGAGGCTTTTATCTCTTTTTGCGGCTGTAATCCCCTCTTTGTACGGCTTTATAAAATTCTGCCCATTTGAAGGGGTTAAATAGTCCTATAGGCATCTGCTGGCCTAGGTAGGTATTCTGGTATGCAGCTTCTCTCTGCAGAAAAGCAGCACCTTCGCCCTGAGCCATAGGCATGTTTTTCATCATCATGGCTATAGCGTCGCGGCTGGTATGCTCCTTAATAGCCTCGTTAATATCGGGGTTGAAATCTTTGTAGCGCATGGCGTAGTCAAAATCTTCGCGCTTCATATAAGCCCGTACAATGTAGTCCTCGAGCATAAAGGTATCTTGCTCAAAATACTGGGTAGTAGTATAAAAGTTTTTGTCCCACTCGGCTGGTATTACTATCTCTTTGGGAGTAAATCCGATATGGCTAAAGACAATGGTATCGCCTTTGTGAGCTAATAAAGAAAACAGACCTTTATCATTACTCATAGTGCCCGAGCGTAGGTTCTTTTCATACACCGCCATATATGGAATCACCTCTGAGGAGTCAGACATTTTCACAACGCCGGTTACCTGTACCAGAGTGCTTTTATCTCTGGCTTGTTGTGCATATGTGCCGGTATAGACAGTGAGAAGTACTGCCAATAATCCTATGATTTTACTAAAACTACGCTTCATTATCCTACAAAAATAGCCTTTTATATTGTTTTTTCTAGTTAAATATTTGCACAAACGGGCACACGTGCTGCCTCCTCTCGTGGCATTTTTAGTTTTAACGGTCGCTCATTGCTTTATAGCCCTATCAGTGTTATCTATACAAAACTCATTTACCGCTATTTTAGTATGCACAAAAGCCCAAGAATCGAAGATAGTGTGCTAAATTTGCAGTTATCCCAATTAAAGCGAGAGAAATTATGATTACAGAAGCAGATGTGCTCAAGGCCTTGACCAATGTTGACGACCCCGATTTTGGGAAAGACATTGTGAGCCTGAATATGGTGAAGGATGTAAAGGTAGAGGGTAAGAAGGTATCATTTACCGTAGAGCTTACTACCCCTGCTTGCCCTATGAAGGAAATGATTCATAAGGCATGTATCAATGCAATTAAGATTTTTGTTGATAAAGAAGCAGAAGTTGAGGTCAATATGACCGCAAGAGTATTAGGTGCGCGTGCCGCTGACGGCGGGGCTTTGCTGCCTGATGTAAAAAATATTATTGCTGTGGGTTCGGGCAAAGGTGGCGTAGGAAAATCTACAGTATCTACCAACCTGGCCATCGCACTGGCCAAGACCGGGGCAAAGGTGGGCTATCTGGATGCCGATATTTACGGCCCCTCAGCACCGCTGATGTTCGGTATGCAAGGGGAGCGCCCCATGATGCGTGAGGTAAATGGCAAGGGTATGATAGAGCCTTTGGAGCGCTTTGGTGTAAAAGTGATGTCTATAGGTTTTTTGGTAGACGAGAAGCAAGCGGTAGTGTGGCGTGGGCCAATGGCTACCGGAGCTTTGAAGCAGTTTATCACTGATGTGTATTGGGGCGAGCTGGATTATCTGATTATAGATATGCCTCCGGGTACAGGAGATATACACCTTACACTGGTACAAACCATTCCTATTACCGGAGCGGTTATCGTTACCACACCGCAGAATGTAGCCATGGCAGATGCCAAAAAGGCTATGATGATGTTTAAGAATGCCAATATCCAGGTACCGATTTTGGGTATCGTAGAGAATATGGCTTATTTCACTCCTGCAGAACTGCCGGATAACAAGTATTACATCTTTGGTAAAGACGGTGGTAAGCAACTGGCAGAGCAGTTTGAAGTACCTTTCTTAGGCGAGGTGCCTCTGGTGCAAAGCATTAGAGAAGGTGCGGATAAGGGCTTCCCGGCTGTACTTAATGATGAACCTGTGTCTTTGGCTGCATTTACCGAAATAGCGCAAAAAGTAGCTAGAAATGTGGTGCTGCGCAACGCCAATCTCAACCCCACTCAGGTGGTGACAGTGAAATTATAATTCTTTTCCCATCCATAGGTTGGAACACATTCAGGGAGTATAGGCCATGCTTATGCTCCCTGATTATTTTTTTGAAGCTAATGACAAGTCGAGCGCTAGATGCTCAGGAGGCTTTCTTTAAACCCAGATTACGCATTAGACTCTTTATATAAAATTATTCTTGCTTCTAATCCACTTCAATAGCTCAAAAACCATAATTTATTATGCTTTTTTCACTATTTTGTGGATTATTTGCCATAATAATTTTCTTTTAAATT
>DATGQB010000270.1:0-5533 GCA_035304405.1 Edaphocola sp. | reverse complement strand
ACCAACCTGAAAATGCGCTGCGAGGACTTGCAGTACAAGCGAGTCTTATAGCTACTACATGTTGCTATAAGACGATGGTTGCGAACGCAGTTCACCCCACCCGCCGCGGCTACCGGCATTATATACTGCTGCACTCCTTTTACCGGCAAGGGAGCGCACTGTGCCATGAACTAACGAGGCCAAGGCGGGACTCGCCCGAGTGACAACAAATTCGTTGAGCAAGGGTCTGAGATGGACTGAGATTTGTTGTTGTACCAAGCATAAGTGGTTTGAAGCTTTGGGGCTAAATTTCTTTTTTACTGTGTTCTCATTAATATATAATTTTGAAGCAAATTTGATTATAAATGGCTTCAGGGATTTTTGCTATTTTGGATGATATAGCTGCGCTGATGGATGATGTTGCTGCGGCGAGCAAGATTGCCACTAAGAAAACGGCGGGCATACTGGGCGATGACCTGGCAGTAAATGCCGAAAAGGCTACCGGCTTTTTGTCGTCACGGGAGTTGCCGGTATTGTGGAAGATTACTAAAGGCTCCCTGCTGAATAAGCTGATTATCATTCCTATAGTATTTCTGTTGCAGGTCTATCTGCCCGTAGCCATTACCATTGTGCTTATATTGGGTGGTTTCTACTTGGCATATGAAGGGGTGGAGAAAATAGTGGAGTGGCTCTTTCATAGGCAGCATGCCCCTGAAAAAGCTGCAGTAGAAGCTGTGGCGGCAGAAGGAATGGAGGCAGAGAATCGCAAAGTGAAATCGGCTATATCTACTGACTTTATTTTATCTATCGAGATTGTTATCATTGCTTTGTCTACGGTAATGGACAAGCCCTTGACGATGCAGATAATTACAGTGAGTGTGGTAGCCTTGCTAGCCACCATCGGGGTATATGGCATCGTGGCACTGATAGTGCGGATGGATGATGCAGGCTTTTTGCTAATAAAGCAATCTAAAGGTAAAGGCTTTTTTAACGGCCTAGGCAAAGGATTGGTAGCTGCACTGCCTATTATCATAAGGGTGTTGGGTGTTGTGGGAACTATTGCTC
This sequence comes from Edaphocola sp., assembly GCA_035304405.1. GTDB lineage: Bacteria > Bacteroidota > Bacteroidia > Chitinophagales > Chitinophagaceae > Edaphocola. The sequence goes on along the minus strand of DATGQB010000270.1, from coordinate 4,489 downwards.
TACTGCTGGTGTCGGGTGGCATATTTGCGCATAAGGTGTATCAGCTGGAGCATATCTTGCTGTCGCTGCCCGATGTGTTGCGAGAGCTGGTGTTTGGTTTGACCGCAGGTATTGTGGCCCTTGTGCTGGTGAGTGCTGTGAAGGCGCTGCTCAAATTGTTTAAAAAGTAGCAGCCGGCTGTTTATCTGAATAAAGAAGTTTAGTGAAAACGACATCCAATTTTAATCTACGTAACGAAATATTGGCAGGGCTTACAGTAGCCATGACCATGATTCCAGAGTCTTTGTCTTTTGCTATAGTAGCAGGATTGCCACCACTGACGGGCTTATACGCCGCCTTTATTATGGGTTTGGTGACTGCGATTTTGGGAGGCCGTCCCGGGATGGTGTCTGGTGGGGCCGGTGCAACCATTGTGGTGCTCATGGCCCTGGCCAAGCACCATGGTATTGAGTACCTGTTTGCGGCAGTAGTATTGGGCGGACTGATACAGGTGCTGGTAGGGGCGTTTAAGCTGGGCAAGTTTGTAAGGCTTATACCACAACCGGTTATGTACGGCTTTCTGAACGGGCTGGCCATTGTGATTTTTATGGCGCAGGTAGACCAGTTTAAGATTATTGAGGATGGCAAGGAAATGTGGATGCAGGGTGCGGCTTTATGGATAATGTTAGGTTTAACCGCCGCCACAGTACTTGTCGTTATCTTCAGTGGCAAATGGCTCAAGGCAATTCCATCCTCATTGTTGGCAATACTGCTCATTTATGGCATTGTATATGCCTCAGGGTTGGAAACCAAGAAAGTAATGGATATTGCTTCTGTTAAAGGTAGTTTCCCCAGTTTTCATATACCTGCTATACCCTTAACCTGGGAGAGTTTACAAATTATTCTGCCCTACGCAGGTATAATGGCAGCAGTGGGTCTAATAGAATCGCTACTGACTTTGAATATGGTGGACGAGATAACCAATACCAAAGGGAGTGCCAACCGTGAAGCTATGGCACAAGGCGTGGCCAACATCGCTACCGGTTTTTTTGGTGGTATGGGAGGCTGTGCCATGGTAGCGCAAACCCTGGTGAATCTAAATGCAGGCGCGCGCAGCAGACTCTCGGCTATCATTGGTGCACTTACTATTCTGATGGTAATATTGGTAGCAGCGCCATTTATAGAGCATATCCCTCTGGCTGCTTTGGTGGGAGTGATGATGGTTGTAGCGGTAAAAACCTTTCAGTGGGCAAGCATCCGTTCTATCAATAAGTTTCCTAAATCAGACATTCTCATAGGCATATGCGTTGCGGCTATTACAGTTATTCTGCATAATCTAGCTTTGGCAGTGCTGGTGGGCGTGATATTGGCAGCTTTGGTATTTGCCTGGGACAATGCGGTGCGAATTCGTGCTCGAAAGTATATAGGGGAGGATGGAGTCAAATATTATGAGATATATGGTCCATTGTTTTTTGGCTCTACAGCTGCATTTATGGAGAAGTTTGACCCGGAAAATGACCCCGACACAATTGTAATCGACTTCAGAGAGAGTAGGGTGGCCGATATGTCGGCGATTGAGAGCTTGCACAAACTCACAGAGAAATATGCACACAAGGGCAAGAAGGTGATACTGCGCTACCTGAGTGAAGATTGTAGGGAGCTCTTGAAGCATGCCCAGGGCGTTATTGAGGTAAATGTAGATGAAGATCCAAGCTACAGGGTAATGCCCAAAGCTTAAGCTTTTGTGCTAGCACACTGATTATTATCGGATTTAGACATTATTACGCTGAAATTTAACAGAATTCCATCATTTATGTATAATTTAGCCTGATATAAAAGCAAGTTTGCATTAGGCTTTTGCTTAAATTTGCGAGATTTTAGGAATATAATATGGAAGTTTTACCTCAAGAGATTAGTACCAAGCAATTGCATGCCTATTTATTGGGCAGCGTTGCACCCCGACCTATTTGTTTTGCAAGCACTATCGATAGCGAAGGAAATCCGAATCTTTCTCCTTTTAGCTTTTTTAATGTTTTTGGCTCCAATCCACCTGTGTTGATTTTTTCTCCGGCAAGACGTGTGAGAGACAATACCATTAAGCATACCTTAGAAAATGTGATAGCTACCGGTGAGGTGGTAGTAAACATGGTATCGTACGATATGGTGCAGCAGATGAGTTTGTCGAGTTGCGAATATCCTCGAGGTACCAATGAGTTTATAAAATCCGGATTCACGCCCGTACCCTCCGATCTGGTGAAGCCTTTTCGGGTAAAAGAGGCTCCGGTAAGTATAGAATGTAAGGTCATGGAGGTAAAACCTATCGGCGACGGTGGTGGCGCTGCCAATCTGATTATCTGCGAAGTGGTGAAAATGCATATTGATGATAAGATACTGGATGCGCAGCAGCAGATAGACCCGAATAAGATAGATTTAGTGGCCAGAATGGGTATGGATTTTTACTGCCGCGCCTCAGGCAATGCAGTATTTGAGGTGCCCAAGCCTAATTTACAGTTGGGCGTTGGTTTTGACCAGTTACCTCAGCATATTCTGCATTCCTCAGTGCTTACAGGTAATGATTTAGGTATATTAGCCAATAGCTCATTCATTCCTGAGCGCCAAGCCATCAATGATGATGCCCGCTGGGAGGAGATATCGCATCTGTGTGATGATGCAGCTAAACTTACTGCCATGCATCAGTATGCTAAAGAGCTAATAGCAATGCAGCAAGTAGATAAAGCCTGGCAGGTACTTTTGGCCGCAGGTGACGATAAATAGTGAAGTATGGAAAAAGTAGCAAAGGCTTGCGAACTAACATGTAAACAAACTGAACCTAATGGTGCATTTCGCTGTGCAGTGTTTTGCGAGGCCAAAAAATGTTGTAAAAAGTATAAAAGGGGTAAACGATGCCGCTCTTGCCCCAAAAAATAATTTTTTAAATTTTATGTATCATGACTAGAGACACTGCAATTTTCGATTTGATTCGTGAAGAGCTGATGAGACAAAGGAGAGGATTAGAATTAATCGCTTCTGAAAACTTTACCAGCTTGCAGGTAATGCAAGCAATGGGTAATGTAATGACCAATAAATACGCTGAGGGGTATCCCGGTAGAAGATATTATGGCGGATGTGAAGTAGTGGACCAAAGTGAGCAGCTTGCGATAGATAGATTAAAGCAAATTTTTAATATAGAATATGCCAATGTGCAACCGCATAGTGGAGCACAGGCTAATATGGCTGTTCAGGCGGCTATTTTGCAACCCGGCGATGCTATTTTAGGCTTAGACCTGAGTATGGGAGGTCACCTTACCCACGGCTCACCAGTGGCATTCTCTGGTAAGACCTATGCTGCGCATCACTATGGTGTGAAAAAAGAAGATGGTAGAGTGGACTATGACGCTATGGAAGCCAAAGCATTAGAGGTAAAGCCAAAGCTGATTATCTGTGGTGCTTCTGCCTACAGCCGTGACTGGGATTATGCGCGCATCCGTGCCATCGCCGATAAAGTAGGTGCTTTTGTGCTGGCTGATATTGCGCACCCTGCAGGTCTGATTGCTGCCGGTTTGTTGAATAATCCATTTGACCACTGTCATTTTGTAACCTCTACTACACACAAAACCCTTAGAGGGCCACGTGGGGGTATCATTATGATGAAGAAGGACTTTGAGAATCCATGGGGACTGACAACTCCTAAAGGGGAGCTGCGCACAATGGGTCAGTTGTTAGACCTTTCTGTATTCCCGGGCATTCAAGGTGGTCCGCTGGAGCATGTGATTGCTGCAAAAGCAGTAGCATTCTTCGAAATTTTACAAGACGATTTTAAAGCTTATGCCCGTCAGATGCAGGCAAATGCACAGGCAATGGCCAATGCCTTTCTGGATAAGGGCTATGATTTGGTTTCAGGTGGTACCGATAACCATTTGTTGCTTATAGATTTGCGTAATAAAGACATTTCCGGTAAAAAGGCTGAAAACACCTTGGTGAAAGCCGATATTACCGTTAATAAAAACATGGTGCCATTCGATGACCGTTCTCCGTTTATTACTTCGGGTATCCGTGTAGGGGTACCTGCATTAACTACCCGTGGTTTTAAAGAGCAAGACATGCTGCAGGTAGTTAATTGGTTGGATCAAGTATTGATGAATGCCGATAATGATGATGTTATTGCCAGAGTTAGAGGCGAAATCAATGAATATATGAGCGGTTTCCCGCTGTATCCAGAGATGGATTAATGGAATATACGAAGTCTAAAATAGAGCAAGCATCAGGTATTCATCCCGATGCTTGCTTTTTTATTTTTTTGTACGAACGCAGGCCTTTGGCCTTAGAGGAAGCGATTGCATCATTTGCCATTAGTAGATAATTGCAAGCATTAGCTAGGCAATCACTAATCAACACTAAGGCATAAATGCTGTATTAGATACGGGCGGCCTATCAATTTTTTTGAGTTATCTCTCTCATTCAAAGAGGGCGGGTTGGATTGCAGTCAGTGTATACGCTAAGTACTTGCTGG
>DATGQB010000269.1:0-6407 GCA_035304405.1 Edaphocola sp. | reverse complement strand
CTCTTTATATAAAATTATTCTTGCTTCTAATCCACTTCAATAGCTCAAAAACCATAATTTATTATGCTTTTTTCACTATTTTGTGGATTATTTGCCATAATAATTTTCTTTTAAATTCCTAATGCGTAATCTGGGTTTATTCTCATCCAAGGCCAGGCGGCACTTGGATTGTAAGCGCCATAAGTGGCTGAGCCGACAAAAACATACCCCTGTCAGTCATTTTCGACCGCAGGGGTATGTTATTTAGTATTTCTTTATCTAAGTGTACTTTATGGGTTAAACTTCAGATTTATGCCTAGAGTCAGCGAGGAGTTCCGCAAGATTGTACCATCGTGATTGTAAATAAAGTTGGCCAAACCTTGTCGGTATTGTGTGCTGATGCTCAAGTAGTCGTTAACATCATAAGCTACTTGCCCACGCAGACCTGCGTCCCAGGCACTTATCCACCTTGTCTCCGGCAAGGCATCAGCCAAACCAGTCGCAACCAAAGCCCCATTCTCCTTAAGTTTCATCTGATTGTTCAGATTGCGATACATATCGCCACCTATAGCCACAGAGAACTTTTTACCTATGCGGGTGCCAAATAAGGCATTAACACCCAAACTCAACACCCCATTTCGATAAGTAGTACGAGCGACACCGTTTGCCAACTCTGTATTCCCCTCTTCCGGATAATCCTTGGCAAAACCTAGATTGGTAACAGTGCCGTTCTCATTGGTCTTGTAATACAAGTCATTAGACTGACGAATGTCGGTATAAGCTACATCTACTCCTCCCTGGAGGAAAAAACGCTCTCCGATAGGTCTGTTCATGTTCAGTCCGGCGCTGATTTGGCCTCGTCCTTGTGTGGGCAAGCCAGCCTTCAGCTCAAAGCCGTATATGAAGGGGTCTTCAAACTGTAGCATTCCTTGTGGGTCGTCTGACCAATCAGCCACATACAAGCCTTGATAACCGGAGCCTTCGGTCATTCGGTTTTTCAACTGAGCCATTCTGGCACCACCAGTCTTAGTAGGAACGGGTTGATAATCCATGGCCTGCTCCGTCAGGGTATGCTGAGTACCTACTGCCAGATATCCTTTCGGCACAGTTTCCGAAACAGGATGTACCGGTTGATGCAGCAATACCCCCTCGGTCAGCGAATGGCTATTTGAATAGACTACATTCGGGCGCTGTTGCCATTGCTGTGCTACCTGCCGCTCAGCAGTTTTGGGCACTGCCCTATTCGCCATATCGGTGGGCGCCGTCTCTGAGCTGCTGCTGCCCACCGCCGCCGATTGCATGGCCATATTATTAATCTTTGGCGAAACTTCATGTCCGTTCTCATTAATAAAATATGCCCCCAAACCCAGCGATAACATGAGTATTGCTGCCGAAGACCAGCGAATGGTCATATTGAAGCGACGACGCTTTGGCAACACCGTCATCGGCGGCACCGATGCCGCATCTTCTTCTTTAGCTGCTTTCAATGCAGCTTCCATCTTGAGCCATCCATCTTCCGGTGGACGAAAGTCAGCGCTATCCAGCACCTCTTTTATCTTCTGCTCGAAAAGTTCTGATTTCATATCATAATCTTTGCGTCAGCGTTAATGATGGACCGTAAAGTTTTCTTAGCTTGATGCAGTAGCCAGTGAGAATGATTTTCTTTTATATCCAGCTCCTGCGCTATTTCTTTATGGCTATATTCTTCAAAAACGTACAAATTAAATACATGTCTCTGTTTTTCGGGAAGTTTTCTCAGAATATTTAATACTTCCGCTGCAGAGAACTTATCATCTACCAAATTACCCACCCTTATGCTATTGGCCGCCGGATTGGTATCCAGTGTGAAGTAGGTATTCTGCTCAATTTCATTTTTTTTGGCATTGGCTGCCCGAATATTGTCGAGGCACACCCTTGTCATTACTTTCTTGACCCAACCTTCGAAGGAGCCCTGAAAGGCAAATTGTCCCAGACTGTTATAAACCTTTATAAAGCCATCGTGCACCCACTGCTCCGCGTCTTCTGTGGTAGGCGCATAGCGTGCTCCAATGCGCATCATCACAGGATAGAAAGTATAGTAAAACTCCTTTTGCATTGAAGGTGTTCCTTCAATGCAACCCTTAATCAAAGTTTTGAGCTTTTCTGTACTAAGATCCATCCGCTAAATATTCTACTATAAACGGTCTATACACTCTTCTTACTCATGACACTTGCAAGCCATGCATTCCTCTTCTGTTTTGAAACCTGAGGCATCACAACCAGTATAGCTAATCAGCTCGCAGGTGTTGGTTTGCTGATTATAAAACCAACGGTTAAATATCGCCTGGCAAGCCTGATTGGTCAAGGGACGATCAAGACAACTTGGACTAACTGTACCGCAAGCAGGAGCTTTACCGCAGCCCATACTAGTCAAGCATATGGCGCTCACAAGCGTAAAAAACAGATATTTCATATTTTCCAACTACAAATTCAGACAATCTTTAAGTACAACAAACTATTTATCAAAGCATTAAACAAAAATCCCGCTAGACTTCTATATATAGACGCTCTTTTGCCGGGTTTTCTTAGAAGATCAGCGGAAAATTGCGCTAGCAGAATATAGCAAATTAAGCAATTTAAGGGATGTATAAATTCAGAATATAAAAACGGGACACCATGACCTCGAATGTACAAGAATGGAAAGGGCAAGGTGGCAACATCTTCAGCCCCCCTTAATGTGTTGCCCAACCGAACATGGAGCATCAAAGAAAGCATTTTTCGACGCACCTTTACAATAGACAAACAAGCAAAGCATAAATTACCTAGTCAACGCCCGTGAAAAAACTTGGCTACCACAGGAAAGAGCGGCAGTTCTGAGCAGTTTCGCGTCATACTCTGCTCAAAAATAAATAGGCCGGACATTCGCCCGACCTATATCTTAATAATTGATTCTAAAGAAAATATCGTCATAGACCTTCTCTAATGGATTGTCCTGATAACGCAAATGCACTGTCTTTGTAGTCTTTGACATCACCTCCCAGGTCTTATTCAACTGAATAACTGGGCGTGTATCCTCAAACTCAAATCGTATGGCCTCAACCTCAGTACTATCCTTGGTAGAAGTAGTGGTGGTCATGACCCAGCCTCCGGTATAATATATACCATTCTTGTGCAAAGTGAGCGTACCGTTATCACTGAATGTGAAGGCATAACCCGTAAAATCGGCAGTTCGGTCATAACCATCGTCAAAAAAGCCGGTGATGCGCCATGTTTGATTTTGTAACAATTTGCCGGCGGATTCAGAACTGGTCACTCCGTCCACTTTGCTGCAGGATATGGACATAAGCATACCGAAACATGCTGACAGGGATAGATACTTCATAACATTCAAATTTTCATGATAACACTAATGCATTATTGTAAGCCAAAGGCCTCTTTGATTTTGTCTACATAATCAAGTTTCTCCCAGGTAAACAATTCTACAGTTACCTTTTTTTCCTTTCTATTGGCATAATCAACAAAGGTGAGCTCCTTTACTTCATGCTCTCTACCCATATGACCGTAAGCTGCTGTAGGACCATAGATAGGATTGCGCAATTTGAGACGTGTCTCAATAGCATAAGGGCGCATATCAAATATCTCACTCACCTTCTGTGCAATAGCACCATCAGACATGTTGACCTTAGCAGTACCTTTTGTATCTACAAAAATACCCATCGGCTTGGCTACACCAATCGCATAAGATACCTGCACTAGTATCTCATCACACACGCCGGCAGCCACCATGTTTTTGGCGATATGACGGGTAGCATATGCTGCGCTTCTATCTACTTTACTCGGATCTTTGCCACTAAATGCGCCACCACCATGTGCACCTTTACCACCGTAGGTATCTACGATAATCTTACGACCAGTAAGACCTGTATCACCGTGCGGACCGCCAATTACAAACTTCCCGGTAGGATTGATATGATATTTAATATCGTCATTGAAATATTTTTGATACTCTGGATACTTGGCAATCACACGGGGAATAAGAATACCTTTGATATCAGCCTCAATCTGGCGGAGCATATTCTCTTCTGTATCGAACTCATCATGCTGAGTGGACAATACAATAGCTTCTATACGCTGAGGTTTATGGTCATCAGAGTATTCTAGTGTAACCTGACTTTTGGCATCAGGACGTAAATATTTTATTTGATTATTTTCACGACGCAGTGCTGCTAACTCTATAAGCAACTTATTGGACAAATCCAGAGCCAAAGGCATATAATTAGAGGTCTCATTGGTAGCATAACCAAACATCATCCCCTGGTCTCCGGCACCCTGCTCTTCTTTATTGGCCCGCTCCACACCCTGATTAATATCCGGCGACTGCTCATGAATGGCTGACAGGATACCACAACTATTAGCTTCAAACATATATTCGCTCTTGGTATAACCAATTTTGCGAATCACAGCTCTGGCTATTTCCTGCACATCCAAGTAGGCGTTGGACTTAACCTCACCGGCTAGAATCACCTGACCGGTAGTAACCAAAGTTTCACAGGCAACTTTACTATCTTTATCAAATGCAAGAAAATTATCAATTAAGGCATCAGAAATCTGATCGGCTATTTTATCCGGGTGTCCCTCAGACACAGACTCTGAAGTAAAAAAGTATGACATCTACTATCTAATTAACAAGTTAATATTAGGATTCAAATTTGGCCAAAAATACAAAAACTATCGAATCGTTAAGCAGGTATTTTAGCGTAAAGGATTAAGACTCCGGTTCTACAAAGTCCGGTTCTACCCCCGGCACCATTATCTCCTGAATGCTGGTATCTTCCTGCATAAACTGAAAACTGTTAAAGTCTATTTTCCAACGAATATTCCCTTCTAGGTTTTTCTCGGCTTTAAGATTGAGTGCATTGAACGGTAACAACTCTGGCGTGGTTACAAACTCTACCTTATAGGTAGAGTCATCTAACTTGGTTTCCTTTACGATTTTTACTTTAAAACCGTCCAGATAAGCCTCCCTTTGTTCGGGGCTGAGATGCTCCACCTCGCGCTCCAGGACCTTTAAGAAAGACCAGGTCTGTTTGGTAGAGTAGTTTTTTGCCGTATTAAAATCCAAACGAGCTACGCTTACCAGAAAAGTCTCTGTGACAGCTTTGGGCGAATTGGTGCTCTTACAGGCCCCCAACGAAAGCAAAAAGGCGAATATAGCACCTGAATAGTAGGATTTGATTTTAAGCATAAGTATGTTCTTTGTTTACATGGCAGTTAAAATCTGTTTAGCGGCCTTATTTACCAGATTGCTCCGCTTTCATTTTGCGAATGGGCAATAGCAAATAACCCAGACCATTCAGTTGAATTTCGTACATCGTGTGCAGCAAGACTCCCAACTTCCCCGAAGGAAAGCCCTTGGAGGCAAACCATGTCAGGTAATGCTCAGGCAAGTCTGCAATATAACGGCCTGCATACTTACCAAAAGGCATTTTTACTTCAAATAAATCCATCAAAACCTGAGCGTTGGGCTCCATAAAAATTTTCATTTACTAGTGTGTTGCAAATTTATGGCAAATAATATTCTATATTTGCCCCCATGACTATAATATATTGTTATGATGTGTATTGTGGCTGGTGTTATGGCTTTAGCCCTGTCATTAGCCGCATTGCAGAGGAATATAAAAATGAATTTAACTTCGAAGTATTGAGCGGGGGTATGATTCTACCAGAACAGCCGCAGCCTATAGCTACTATTGCGCCATTGTTAAGAAACATCTGCCATGAAGTACAGGAAAAAACCGAAATTGCGTTTGGTGCCGATTTTCTGTTTCATATTAACAGACCCGATGATAGTGACTGGTTTCCCAACTCCGAAAAAGCCGCAATAGCTTTATGCATTTTTAAAGAGCTTTTTCCAAGACAGGGCGTGCAGTTTGCTGCCGAACTACAGTACGCGCTCAACTTTGAAGGTCGCGATATGACGGATGATGAAGCCTTCAGACATCTGCTGCACAAATATGATATAGACCCGGATATATTCTATGCCAAACTGCATGCTGATGCCTATAAGGAGAAGGCGCACAATGAATTTGCAACGGTGAAGCAACTTAAAGCGGACAGCTTCCCACAACTGCTTCTACAAGTATCGGAAAACAAATTTTACCTGCTGGCCAAGGGCTACACGCCTTACGAAACGCTCAAAAACACCTTGGACAGCATACTCATACAAATCAAATCAATTCAAAATTAAACTTCTTAACATACTTTTAGCATAATTATTTGCCAACAAATATATTTTGATATAAATTTGAATTGTCAAAAGAAATTTTCCTCCACAACCTCCTATTTGATGGCTTACATCAGCTGGAACTGTGGAGGAAAAACTATTTTAGGAGCTTTCCATTCTTTATTGCCGGATATATCTGTACACACTCTTCCTGATTTTACACGGA
>DATGQB010000268.1:0-7817 GCA_035304405.1 Edaphocola sp. | reverse complement strand
TTTATATAAAATTATTCTTGCTTCTAATCCACTTCAATAGCTCAAAAACCATAATTTATTATGCTTTTTTCACTATTTTGTGGATTATTTGCCATAATAATTTTCTTTTAAATTCCTAATGCGTAATCTGGGATAAACCATGGGTCCGCCAAGACAGCAGTGTGGAAGATTAAGATAGTATGGAGAAATCCTTGCGCTACCACTTTGGGTAAGTTATTAGCGTTGCCAAGCATCTGCATCATGTCTCAGGCAGAGCTGGCATACAGAGTTATTCCCAACCTGCCACTTGTGCTTGAGATAGACGTGCCTATAGACGAATTACAGTGGGTGGTAATTGGGAATATTAGGGCAACGTCGGTAACAGGAGGGTTTAGATGAATCATTTTGTCCAGTGTGGATTTTTGTCTTAGAGGCAGGATAATTAAGGAATGCATATTATAGCCCGGAGCAAGTGAGTTACTCTTTGAAATTTCGAGAAAAAGATTGAACTTGCATTTGAAATGTCGGAACAATATTTAGTATCTGCGCGGAAATATCGCCCACAGACGTTTGATACCGTTGTGGGTCAGTCACATATTACCACTACACTTAAGAATGCGATTCGTAATAAGCAGGTAGCACATGCTTATCTGTTTTGCGGACCCAGAGGGGTGGGTAAGACCACCTGTGCCCGTATTTTGGCGAGAACTATCAACTGTGAGTCGCCCACAGCGGACATGGAAGCCTGTGGGTCTTGCAGTATGTGTCAGTCTTTTAATGAAAATGCCTCATTCAACGTTTTTGAGCTCGATGCGGCATCTAATAATGGTGTGGACTCAATACGCGCGCTCACAGAGCAGGTGCGCATAGCACCGCAAATGGGCAAATACAAAATCTATATTATAGATGAGGTGCACATGCTCAGTACAGCGGCATTTAATGCTTTTCTGAAAACTCTTGAGGAGCCGCCTTCTTATGCGATTTTTATCCTGGCTACTACCGAAAAGCATAAAATATTACCAACGATCCTTTCACGCTGTCAGATATTTGATTTTAAGCGCATTCAATCGAACGATATTGTGGCGCACCTCAATAGTATTTGTGTGCGCGAAGGTGTGGTAGCAGATGAGGCCGGGCTGCATCTAATCGCTCAGAAAAGTGAAGGCTGTATGCGCGACGCCTTGTCTATGATGGACCGTATAGCGAGCTTTGCTAACGGTAGGCTGAGCTATGAGCAGGCTGTAGAGCATCTGAATGTGCTGGATAGTGATTTTTATTTTAAGATGCTTGACGCGCTGCTTACGGCCAATGTGGCAGAAACATTACTACTTATTGATGAGGTGTATAAGCGTGGCTTTGAAGGGGATACCATATTAAACGGTTTTGCGCAGCATCTTAGAGATTTGTTGCTTTGCAAAGACCCTAAAATGACCAAACTGCTAGACATACCAGAGGCTCATAAGCGGGCATTCTTTGATAAAGCACAGATGACTTCGCTGTCATTTATTACCTCTGCACTTAATATTCTTAGCGATGCTATTATTAATTATCGGGATGCGTTGAATAAGCGATTACATATGGAGGTCAGCTTTTTAAAGCTCTGTTATCTAAACCATGTACTCGATTCATCCTCGTTGCAGGATGCAAAAAAAAAATCTGAACCTCCCATAGCGCAGGCAGCTATGCCCGGTTCTGGTGCCGGTGCAGCACCTCCGCCACCCGTAACGCAGCAGCGCTCACCGGCGACATCGCAGCAGGGCCCTACTCCCAATGCGATAAGGGAGCAAGTCATCTCGAATATTCCGGAGGTGTCAAAGCCTGTAGTGCCTCCCCGTCAAGAGCACGTGCCACCGCCAACTGCACCGCCACCGCCGCCTCGTCCGGAACTGGCCACTAAGCCTAAATTTGGTAAAGATTTCTTGAAGCAGGTACAAGCGCAGGCCAGCTCCATGTCAGTACAGACTGAGGTGGTACCGCTGACGCAGTCACTAGCAGAAGAGCTGTTTAAAGCTTATGTACAGCATTTACGTGACGATGAGGATAAGCAATTGCAGGCAAGTAATCTGTCTCAGGCTAAAGTGACTTTGGGCGAGGATGACGTCATCACGATTGTTTGTGGCTCTAATATGACTGCAATTTATGCCAATGGTAATGCAGACGCCTTTAGAGAGTATTGTAAGGAAAAGACGAATAATGTGACTATTAAAGTGGGAGTTTCCTTAGCTCCGGATGTAGTGAAAGTGGAGGCAGCACCCCAAAGACTCAGTTCTGCAGAGATTTTCAGTATCTGTGCCCAGAAAAATCCTTTAATCCATAAGCTGCGCACTGAGCTGCGCTTGGATTTGAAATAAATCTGACCCTTGTAAAGAGACTTCACATTTTATGAGGTCTCTTTTTCTTATATCATTTAGGCGCACCATTCCGTAGCTTGTCTGCTAGGCGCTCATTTTCCGTTCTTTAAGTAGTTAGTAAACTAGATAATGCTCGGTTGTACGTATTGTTGCCGTCTATTGATGCTTGTTCGTTTTTGCCTATAAAAAAGGGCTAAATTTTAGTTTAGCCCTAATATCGCACGTATTTTCTGTTCGTCCTCTGCAATTTTTGCTTTCAGCATTTCTAGCCCTTCGAATTTTTCTTCTCCCCGTATATATGCCACAAAGGTAACTTTAAGCTTTTCGCCATAAATATCTTCATTGAAATCTAAAATATTTACTTCCAGGGTCACTTCACCACTATCGGTCACGGTAGGACGCTTGCCTATACTCATCATACCACCATATTCTTTGTCTTTATGCGCCACCCTTACCGCATATATGCCAATGCCGGGGATGAGTATGTCAGGGTAGGTGACCTGCAGATTGGCAGTAGGATAACCAATAGTTCTGCCTATTTTGTTGCCATGTACCACCACGGCTTCTATGCTGTAATCTAAGCCTAGCATAGTGCTTACCAGCGCCATATCACCTTCAATGACCGCATTGCGTATCTTGGTACTGCTCACATGCGCATCGCTAATCAATTGCTCTTCAATCTCTATTAGGCGCACACTATCTGGTAGCAGTTGTCTCAAAGTGTCAATATTACCCTCTCTGTTATGACCAAAATGATGATCATAACCAATAATAATAGTGTGAGGGTGAAAAGTTTGATATAAAAACTGCTCCACATAGTCTTGAGCTGAGAGTAAGGAGAAATCTCTCGAAAAAGGCACCACTACTATATGGTCCACACCCTGAGCTTGAATCTTCGCAATTTTGTCTTCCAGTGAGCTCAGAAGCCCTAACGGTTTATCAGGTTGAATGATTTTGCGAGGATGTGGCTCAAATGTTATCACTATGCTCTCGCCATTGGCTTCGCGGGCCGCACTCACTATTTTTTGCAATATTGCCTTGTGTCCGGCATGCACACCATCGAATGAGCCGATGGTCAAAACCGGATTACGGAATACCGGTAGTTCTGATGTCGAAAAAAATACACTCACGGCGCAAAGTTAATTAATCCATTTAATCAGATTGCAGTTGAGTTAAAATCCCAGAAAATTATTATTAATACTTAGTTTTCAGTAGCTTTTTGATGGTCTTTAATTTTTTTGATTAATGTCATAAAGCTGACAATTTGCTGACAAATAATTTTGAAATCAGCAATTCTATTGTAATTTCGCAAGATGTAAAGGCCGGGCGTTTCAATGTTCGGCGTATCAGCTTAAAAAAATAGATATATGATTATCCAGCAGATACTTTTCGTTGTTATTTTGGCAGTAGCCTCTTACATTTTTTATCGAAAGATTGGCACTATCAGGCGTAATATATTTTTAGGCAAGCCCAAAGAATTTGAAGGTGATACTTCAATGCGCTGGAATAATGTACTCTTACTGGCCTTTGGTCAGAAGAAGATGTTCAAAAGAATGACTCCCGCAGTTCTGCACTTTTTCGTTTACGCAGGTTTTCTAATTATCAATATTGAGATGCTTGAGATTGTACTGGATGGTATTTTCGGTACACACAGAATGTTTGCAGGGGCTTTAGGGGGCTTTTATAATGTATTGTTGGGTATTTTTGAAGTACTTGCACTTACGGTTTTGGTCTCTTGTGCTATATTCCTGGTGCGCAGAAATATCATCAAAATTAAAAGGCTCACCAAAGGCGAGCTTAGCGGCGGATGGCCCAAAACGGATGCCAATCTGATTTTGATTACCGAAATCGTGTTGATGTCCTTGCTGCTTATCATGAATGCTGCCGACTATAATTTGCAGCAACTAGGTGCTGAGCATTATACGCAGACCGGTCCATTCTGGATTTCTCAATTCATAGCACCCATTTTTAGTGGTGCCAGCGAAGCTACTTTGATTGCCATTGAGCGTGGCGCATGGTGGATTCATATTATCGGTATTCTTGCTTTCCTGAATTACCTACCATACTCCAAACACTTACATATTGTATTGGCATTCCCTAATGCATACTATGCACCATTACAGCCTGCCGGCAAGATGCGCAATATGGAAGATATCCAAAAAGAGGTATTATATATGATGGATCCGGCGCAGGCGCCTACAGATGCTCCTCCAACAGATGAGATGCCAAAATTTGGTGCTCGTGATGTGATGGATTTATCTTGGAAAAGCCTGATGGATGCTTATGCATGTACTGAGTGCGGTAGATGTACCGATAGCTGTCCGGCAAATATTACCGGTAAAAAATTGTCGCCAAGACAAATCATGATGGCTACCAGAGACCGTGTCGAAGAAGTAGGCAAAAACATCGATGCTAACGGTTCTTTTGTTGAAGACGGCAAATCACTTTTACATGATTATATCACAGTAGAGGAGTTAAGAGCCTGTACCAGTTGTAACGCCTGTGTGGAGGCTTGCCCGGTAAGTATCAATCCTTTGGATATTATCTTCGAACTGAGAAGAAACCTTTACATGGAAGAATCTAATGTGCCACAGGAATGGATGCAAATGTCTTCCAATATCGAAAACAATATGGCACCATGGAAAATGAGTCCTGATGAGCGTGCAGCTTGGGCAAATAGCTAAGCGTTTCCATTGGCCGAATTAAATTAAAAAAGAGATTAGCATGATAGTAAAAACAATGGCCGAATTTACGGCCGAAGGAACTGAGCCTGAAGTTTTATTCTGGGTGGGCTGTGCGGGTAGCTTCGATCAGAGAGCGCAGCGCATTACCAAGGCTTTTGTTCAGATTTTGAATAAAGTAGGTGTATCTTTTGCCATTTTGGGTCCTGAGGAGATGTGTACTGGTGACCCTGCCAGAAGAGCTGGCAACGAATTTCTCTTCCAGATGATGGCTTACAATAACATTCAGGTGCTGAATGGGTATAATGTAAAGAAAATTGTAACGGCTTGTCCCCACTGTTTTAATACATTAAAAAATGAGTATCCGGCACTGGGTGGACAATACGAAGTGATTCATCATGCCACTTTCCTTCAGCAATTAATCGACCAAGGTAAGATTGTGATGAAAGAAGGTGGTGCCTTTAAAGGTAAAAAGATTACTTACCATGATAGTTGCTATCTGGGTAGAGCAAATAATATATACGAAGCACCGAGAAAGGTACTGGAAGCAATGGATGTAGCGCTGGTAGAAATGAAGCGTTGTCGTACCAATGGTCTTTGCTGCGGTGCAGGTGGTGCGCAGATGTTTAAAGAAGAAGAGCCAGGTTCTACTCGTATCAATTTTGAGCGTAGCGCAGAGGCTGTGGCCACAGGCGCAGAGGTAATCGCGGCCAACTGTCCTTTCTGTACCACCATGCTGATGGATGGGGTTAAGAATGCCGAAAAAGAAGATAGCGTTCAGGTTTTGGACATCGCAGAAATGATTGCGCAAAGTCTGGCGGAATAAATTTATTGCGCCCAAGGCGCATCTTAATGTACTCAAATGGGGTTGGAATTGTTTAAATTTCCCCCATTTTTTATTTTATTTATCATCCCATTGATACAGCTTAGGCGCTCAATCACTAACTTTGGGTGCATAACAATTTTTGATACAAACTATGAAGCAAATTTATAAATATGCGATAGCTGGGCTGGTACTGCTGAGCTTGGCCTCTTGCAAACAAGAGTATGAGTGTGAATGTGTATGGTATAATGGTGAGGATGCAAAGTACATCTACCATAATATCGGTAAGATGCGTTCAACCGATGCAAATTTTTATTGCAGAGAATATGAAAGTGATGGTGTCAGAGCTCTAATGCTGGGAGAAACTACAGATACTATATATCGTTGTAAGATTTTGAAAGTAAATTAATGGCTTTCCCAGGGTAGGCGCTGCTGTGTTAACAAGTAAACGAATCTAATTTTGACAGAACATATAATTAATCTAGAAACTATAAACCCTATTGAGTTCTTTGGCGTAAATAATGGCAAATTTGATTTGATTAAGAAGCGCTTCCCTTTACTCAAAGTGCTCTCTCGAGGCTCTCAAATCAAGCTGGCCGGCCATCCTGATGAGGTGGCATTAGCCCGAGAAAAAATAGAGCTTATCATCCAGTATTTGGAAAAGAACGGTCATTTGTCTGAAGATTATTACCAAACCATTCTCGGCGATGCCGACGGATTGGAAGACGATAATACAGCGTCCAGTATCTTGGATATAGAGAATAATAACAATATTATCGTCTTTGGCAATAATGGCAAGGTCGTAAGGGCCAAGACCAGAAACCAAAAACTATTGGTTGCAAATTCTGAAAAGAATGATATTCTTTTTGCGATAGGTCCGGCAGGTACCGGTAAAACATATACTGCCGTGGCTCTTGCAGTGCGCGCCCTCAAAAACAAGTCGGTAAAGAAGATTATTTTGACTCGCCCCGCTGTGGAAGCCGGAGAAAGTTTGGGTTTTCTGCCGGGCGATTTGAAAGAAAAAATCGACCCTTACCTGAGGCCATTATATGATGCGCTGGACGATATGATTCCTCCCGATAAGCTCAGCTATTATATGGCCAACAGAATCATTGAGGTAGCACCCCTGGCCTATATGCGCGGGCGCACACTCGACAACAGTTTTATTATTCTGGATGAGGCTCAGAATACCACAGACCTGCAACTCAAGATGTTCCTTACCCGCATTGGGCCCAATGCCAAGGCTATCATTACCGGTGATATGTCGCAGGTAGATTTGCCCAAGAATCAAAAATCGGGTTTGGCTAAGGCTCATCGCATACTCAAAGGTATCGATGGTATAGCCTTCATCGAGCTGGATGAGGAAGATGTAGTGCGCCACCGATTAGTGAAGCACATCATTCGTGCCTACGACCGTGAGTCGGAGCGCGAGGAGCAGCTGCGACAAAAGTATGCCCAGGAGCGTAAACAAAATTCTGCTAAGGAATAATCTCTTTAGTTTTCATGCATAATGAAGAGCTGTTTTTTTGCAAAGCAGCTCTTTTTTTATTTTTTTGGCGTGCCCCGCCGCTGCTCAATTATAGTTTGTATTGAGGTCGGGACTATTATCGGTACTGGTGTTTTCGTCTAAACCAGCCGGCGAGTAGGGCGAACTGCGTTCGCAACCTTCGCCTTATTGCAACATTTAGTTGCCAGAAGACTCGCTTGTATTACATTTCCTCGCAGTCTTCCACTGCGCAAAGCTCCGTTATAGTCTGCTCAGGGCTTTCAGTTTCTCTCCCTCACGTGCGAGAAGCCAGCTTATACCCTCAAGGCCAAATTCTTGGGCGGATTGTAGTTTAATCCTCGCCCAAAATATCCAAATGCGTACCTTTGTGGCTAAATTGCGTAGCAGTATGAATTTGGATAATAAAGTAGTAGCAATTACCGGAGCTTCTTCAGGGATAGGCAAAGCGCTGACTTTGGATGCTCTGCAGAGGGGAG
>DATGQB010000267.1:0-2967 GCA_035304405.1 Edaphocola sp. | reverse complement strand
AGATACCCTCAGCGGGGTGTCGGCACTATATTCTTTGTCGCTAGAGAGTGTAGAGGAGATGCATAGATTGATGGCGCAAGGATTGGCCGCCGGTGGAAAGGAGCCGAGCCCACTACGCGACTATGGATTTATGCAACAGCGTACTATTGAAGACTTTGATGGGCATACCTGGGAGCTTTTTTATATGGATATGAGTAAATTACCTCAGGCAGACTAAGCCCAGCCAGCCTATGAGCACATGGGTAGAAGACAAGGTATATGCTTACTCCCCAAAATGCTTGAACAAATGCAAGAAAATACTGGGCAGAGCTTAGGTCCTTGCATATTAGCTTAAAATCCTTCCACTGCGCTAAGGCGCAATATAATTTGCAAAAGTCTTTGTCCTGTATAGGGCAAAGACTTTTGCAAATATAAACGAGTAGCATAGCATACTGCTATTGCTTTGATGCCACGGCGGCAAGATGAAATGCCCTCCCATCCCCCATTCCTCATTTTGCAGGCTTTAGTGGGCGGAGATGGGGCGCTCAGCCTCAGAAAAAATGGGTTATAGCTCATGCATTGAAGCGCGAAACTATTTTGTAATGGTTTATTATAAGGATAGCGCAGCATTAGGTTTGTGATGTGGACTTTTGTAGGGCTCAACATATACCTATAAAGGCAGGGTATTTACTTTGGGCGTCTTGACTCGGGGGAAGGTGCCCGGCTAAGGCCTTTGCGCAAAAGCATTCTTCTTTGCAATAGTAATCATACTTTTGTGTCGGAAGGACTATCTTGTCCCACGGGTGTTTAAAGATTTATCATGAACAAACTGAAGCATCATCTTTGGCTGATATTAATACTGATAACCGGTTTTGCTTTGCGGATGGCTGCTATTGTTGTCGATCCGTTTTTACATCCATGGGATGAGCGTTTTCATGCACTGGTAGGCAGAAATATGATGGACAATCCCATTGTGCCCATTCTGCGAGTGAATCCTATCACCGATAATTACGACAAATTTATGTGGTGCTGCAATCATATATGGGTGCATAAGCAGCCCCTGTTTATGTGGCAGATGGCGTTGAGTATGAAGGTTTTTGGTATATCAGAGTGGAGTATGCGCCTGCCTAGCGCATTGATGGGCACTTTGCTGATACTAATAATATATAGGGTGGCCATACTTTTTGGCTTACGCAAGCGGGCAGCACTGCTGGTATCGCTTATGTTGGCATTTTCCAATTTTCATCTGCAGATGATTTCCGGCATTCATGGTATGGATCATAATGATGTGGCGCACGGTTTTTACGTAATGGCAAGTATCTGGGCATTGTTCGAGTATCGACGTTCCCCAAAATGGTACTGGGCTGTGCTGATAGGGGTGTTCTCGGGTGCGGCTATACTCAACAAGTGGCTCACAGGATTGCTGGTATATCTTATTTGGGGGCTGGCACTGATGATTGCTTTGCTCAAAAAGCAGCCTATCCGGGTGCATATCTGGCCTTTTATTTATTCGCTCTTGGCCTGCTGTATCGTATTTCTGCCCTGGCAATGCTATATTATGTATCGTTTCCCCGACTTGGCGGCTTATGAATATGAATTTAACCGCAGGCATATTTCAGAAGCATTGGAGGGCCATGCCGGTGGCAATCGTTTTTACATAGACCGCTTATCAGGATTGTTGGGTAAATATATTTATTATCTCATCCCTTTGGGTGTGGCGCTGAGTCTTAGGAGCAAAAGCATCAGGCAGGATATCAACTGGGGGCTGATTATAGGCATGACCTTTGTTTTTTGCTTTTTCAGTTATATCGTCAAGACCAAGGTTGATACTTATCTCTTCTTTATAGTGCCATTGGCCCTGCTCTACATCGGCCTGGCTGTGGATAGTTTGCTGGCCTTAGCGGCTCGCCGCATTATGCCATTGTATATCATGCCGGTGCTGGTATTGGCGCTGGCTTACTGGACGCTTAATCCGGAATGGATAAGCAGTTATCTGTCTCCGGACAATAAGGAGCGCAATGAGCGCATATACAATGCCAATATTTACAGGAATCTAAAGCAGGAATTGCCTGAAGGATACAAGGTGGTGATGAATATGAATTCTTTTGAGGATGTGGATGTAATGTTTTACAATCCCGGTATTACTGCCTACCACTGGACATTGCCGGAAGAAGATTTTAAATCCTTTGAGGAGCGCAAGATTCCTATTGCAGTGTTTGAGCCCCATGGCGATTACAATCTTCCGGAGTATGTGCTGCGCTACCCTTATCTGCATATTATCAACAAGCAGCTCAAGAATTTTTAGGCTTATAGGTAAGAAAAGCAGTTGTGCTACTTATTTTTCGGTATACCGTATTGGCGGTCTGGTACAAGAGCTCTGATACTTTTTTGATGGCCATCTTCCTATTTCATCGCGCAGGTAAAAAAAAGGCCAGGCTACCTAGGTAGTCTGGCCCGACAGTGAATATAAAACAAGCGCAAATCAATTAGTCATCTATTCTTGCGTTTTTGATTTCATCTACAATTTCAGGGTTGAGCAATGTAGTGGTGTCGCCAAAGTTGGAGAAGTCTCCCTCAGCAATTTTGCGCAGGATACGGCGCATGATTTTTCCGGAGCGTGTTTTGGGCAATCCCGGCACAAACTGAATTTTATCCAACTTGGCTATAGGACCAATATGGCTGGAGATATGCTCGTTGATTTCTCGTCTCAGGTTGTCGCGGTCACGCACTTCACCCGTTTCTTTGAGGGTGATAAATCCATATAAAGCATTGCCTTTCACATCATGAGGGAATCCCACAATGGCAGACTCTGCCACGGCCGGATGCTCGTTGATAGCATCTTCGATAGGGGCGGTGCCCAGATTATGGCCCGAAACAATGACTACATCGTCCACACGACCCGTAATACGGTAGTATCCCACCTCATCTCTGAGAGCGCCGTCACCGGTGAAGTATTTACCTCTGAATGCTGAGAAATAAGTATCGATA
>DATGQB010000266.1:0-4830 GCA_035304405.1 Edaphocola sp. | reverse complement strand
TATAAAAGCAGCGGATTAGCTTTGCGCTTGCAAAATGCGTTCTATCTGTTGCATATGGCGTATAATGTGATTAATGAAGAACCGAAACGTGTCTCCTAGTTTCAACTTGAGCAGAGGGGAGATGGAGGTGGGAATGCGAATCTTATTTAGGTTTTTTTGCTCGGCCAATTGTAAGAGCGCAAGCAATTGTTCTTGCTGCTTGATAGAGGTGTCTATAACTGTTTCGTCCAATTGGGTATAAATAGGATTCTTATCCTTGAAGGTTTTCATTTTGTTGAGTCGCTCTTTGGGCAACATACTATTGGCAAAATAATTGCCCAGCCAGCCTGCTTTGTACTTGGGTGAGGGACTAAGCTCGCTATTATTCATAGCTGTACTTATCGCAGGTAGATAAAAATCACCATAGCGGTTAAGATGCTCAATACATTCCAGCACAGACCAGGCATCCTTGTTTGGCCGCCAGTTGAGCTTTGCATCGTTATAGTTCTTTAATGCTTTTATCTGCTCCAGGATGCTTTCGGTCTGCTGAATCAGGAATGCTATTAGTTGTTGGGATTGCATAAAACTTTCTATTTTTTGCAAAGTTCCGAATGGCATTTTTACTAAATATTGATTTTCGTCAACACTTTTTCAATCTGGAAAGTGTCTCGGGGCTCATGCGCAGGTAGTTGGCTATATGTTTATTGGGAATTTCCTGAAATAGTTGCGGGCTACGCTGCAGTACGCGCCTATAGCGCTCTTTAGGAGAGGCGGTAAGCAAATCGGTTTCGCGAGCTATCTGTTGCAATATTAAATCTTCAAGAATGGCCATCCACAGCGCTTTGTTTTCTTCACATTCTAGAAATTTCTGGATTTCGGAGGGCGGTATTACCTTAACCAAACTGCGTTTTAACGCCTGCATATTGAATACGGTAGGCTGAAGGCCAAGAAAGGAGTCCAGCGCTACGATAATATTGCCTTTGTATCCAAAGCGCACAATTCTTTCTTCATCATGGTCATTAATAAATATGCGGATGCTACCTTCTTCAATTACATAAACATTACGGTCCATGCTACCTTCAGTACAAAGAAAATTGTTTCGAGGCAGGCTTATGATTTTGCCGGGAAGTGACTTTATGTCTTGCATAAAACTTGGGTAAATGTAGCAAAAAGTTGATAAAACCAAAATGCCGAGATGGATATTTATCCAGTCTGGCAGCAAGCGAAGCAGGATGTTGCATCGCCGGCACCGTTCTGCCTCAGTTGCCTATGCCCCCAATAGATGCGGGTAAATGCACTGACGCTGCGCCAGTGTAGTCATCTTGACTTATTAGGAGCGTAGGACAATCGCCAGGCATGGTTTAATTTAATTGCCGTCATTACCTGCGCCTCTCTATCTGATTAACGTTACATCGCCTTTTTCTACATATTGCCTGTCGCCGATAGTATATTCAAGATAGTAAAAATATACACCGGCATCGCAGGCCCGATTATTCATAGTGCCGTCCCATCCCTGTCCAGTTTTAATTGTGTAGTAAACCAACTGACCATAACGATTAAACACCTGAAACACTTTTACTTTAGCCTGCCGATTTCTGGCCAGGGGATAAAACACATCATTACGGCCGTCGCCATTCGGTGTAAAAGCATTGGGGCTGCGCATATCGGTTACAAATACCCATACAGAGTCATAATGAGTGCAGCCGAGCTCACTCACCGCGTATAAATAGTAAAGCGTGGAATCTTCACTAGGATACAGGGTGGGGCTGAGGATATTGTGAAATTGATTGGTGCCATCAGACTGCCAGTAATATTCAGCTGCCGTGGTGTGGCCCATAAGCGTCGCTGCTTCGCCCGACCTAATTGTTACGTCCTGCCCGGCATCTACATGAGGGCGTTCTGCCACTGTTATCGGCACCTCTCGGGTATAGTGGCATCCATTACTGTCTGTGATGTAAATGGTGTAGTTGATGTCTCCATAGGGAGAGGCGAATGCACTATTCGGCGCTACGAAACTTAAGAAATCATCTGGCTCCCATAAGTAAGATTGACCCCCTGCTGCGGTGATGAGCACAGAATCTCCTGAGCAAAGCAGCGCATTAGAGGGCTGGACATGCACCCCGGAACTGTCAAAATGTCTGACACTAATGGTAACACTTGTGTCTGCATAACAAGTATTATTGTTGTCAATGCCAATAAAGTGTATTGTAATATCCTGAGGCTGATTGCTATACAAAGCCGCACTCAAGCCGTCAGCAGCAGGGGTAAGTGTTCCCTGCTGACTCACCCATTGAATACTATAATTGTTTGCCATATCCTGCGGGCTTATACTGTCTAGATGCAATATGACGGGTTGCACATTTCCGCACACTGTAGTGTCGGAAATAAATGGGTGGATATTGCCGGAGGGCAAAACTCTAATGAATACAGAATCATATCCCACAGTGTTGCAGAGCGTGCTGGTGGCGGTGAGCAAAATCTGGTACAGGCCAGGGCTGTCGTAATAGGCTATTGGTTCGAAGTCGGTAGAGGACTGTCCGTTACCAAAATCCCAGTAATAGCTGCTTTGATTTACGGAGTAATTGATAAAACTAACACTATCCGGATTGCAGACTACAGTGTCGCCGGCAAAGGCAAGTTCAAAATCGACAGGACTGTCATCGCCCATAATATTGAATTTGAAACTGACCATGTCAAATCCATTGGTTATTTTGAATGGCGCCCATGCATTAGCGGTGGTCAAGAAGTTACCACCTACATCGCAGACAGAGTGATGAATATTACCTTCGGCATCAAAGTGAAATGTGCCACTGTGGGTATGACCGCCATACCCATACCGCGTGCCATACGGTACAGTGGTGAGCGACTGGTTAAAATTGCCCAGCCAAAACTCCCCAGAAGTGCTAAACGCATCAGGGGTGAGTGGCAACCCGGCGGGTGTGAAGCTCATGCCGGCAATGCCAAGGGCCTTACACGGTGCAATGAACATATCTGAAATAGCCAATAGATTTTGGGTGCCGAAGGTAGCAGCGCCGAGGTTCTGGCTAAGATTGCTGTCTAGCATTTGAATGTAATTGCGTGCATCCGGTTCATTATATAAAGCCGGGGTGGCGGGGTAGCTTCCCGCAGTATTGTTGCCACCTATATATACTTTGCCGGAAATAGGCTCTATAGCTAGTTTACAGGCAATATCTGCATCGGCGGAGCCTAGATAAGTGGCTGCAGTTATCGCTTTCGAGCTTATGTCAAACTTTATAACAATGCCGTCGGTCTCACCGCCAAGAAAATTGGGGTTAAGGGCGCCTACTGTACCCATATTGGTGGCGACTGTGCCCCCGGCTAAATAGAGCTTGTTGTTCGCAGCGAATTTCAAATCCTGAAATGAGGTGCGTCCGTTGGCAGGAATAAATGTGCTATACAAAATTTGCTGCAAGGAACTATCTATTTGTACCAGTACCGGCAGCGTGTCTGTATTAATCGTGAGCAAAGCGTTCGGGGTGGTAGGGAAGTTGGGGCTGATGCTTGCGGCCACTAGCCAAAGAGTGTGGGAGGGTTCGTGAAAACGAATCGCTATCGGAGATTTGTTATTAGCAAAGTTAGGTGGTAGCATGACAAGGTTTCCATCGTTATGGGCTCCTCCAAGATAAGTACTGCCCATTAGCTGAGTGCCATCGCTGCTCAATTTTGAAATAAACATATCTATTAAGCCGCCAGAGAGGGGTTGTGCCGCGCCTGCGGTAATGGGGAAAAATGCATTGTCTGTATGACCCGCTATGTATATGTTGTTTTGTTGATTTGTTGTCAACGAAAGTGGGTAGTCTTGCGAAGGGCTGCCTAAATAGGTGGCAAAAAGTTTATTGCTACCGTCTGGGCTTATTTTCATAACGGCAACATCAAAGGCCCCCGCAAAGTTATTGTTATAGGCACCCAAGCTTACAGGCCAGCCCACCCCTAGTGCCAAGGCGGCTATAATGGTGTTCCCGTCATTATCATAGGTAGAAGTATAAGAGTAGAATGAGGTAGAAGTAGCTCCTGAATAAGTTGAGAATATGAGATTGGGGTCTATGACCAGTGTATAGTTGGGATTGTAATGTCCCAAATCGAAACTAAGTATGTCATTTTCCACTTTAAATTTACACGCTACTTCGATGGTATCCTTATTGATGATTTGATAGGCATAAGGTTTGTCTTCTGTCACCTGATTTACTGTAGTGCTGATGATGAGTCGTCCATGCTCATCTATCAGCATTGGAGCACCTTCAAGACGCATTCTGATATTTTGTGGCTTGCCCTTTGGATGTACAATGAAATCATATTTCAAGTCTTTACCCTTGCTATAAAAGCTCAGGTCTATCTGCTCAAATACCTGCTTTTGTAGTACTTTTTGAAAGTGTTGCACATGAGAAACCCAGCGACTACTGTCCGCACCGATAAAAAAGTTTTCATAGTAAGTAATAGGACTACTTCCAGTGGCTTCTGATGCTGGGGTACCGCTTAAAAAGCGAAACATATAGGCATGCTGCTTTACCATAAATTGCCCGGGGTTTTGTCCTCCTGTGGTCATTAATGCATCATGTAGCGCTATGAGGTCTTCGCCAGCAGCAAAGTTATAAACGGGACCATCAGTGGTGAGGAAAAGAGCACCATTGGGGATTTCAGCTCTAAAAAGTATCTGAGGCGCCCACTGACCTTTATTTTCGGCAAAGCTGAGATGCTGCGCACTTGCGGATACTGCATGCCATAGCAATGCAATCAGAATTGGTAAAATTCGTTTCATATAGCAGTGATTAGGGTGTTTAAAGGTAATGAAAATATTTTATATAATTTCATTGGTTCCCTAAGTGGGTTTAT
>DATGQB010000265.1:0-5840 GCA_035304405.1 Edaphocola sp. | reverse complement strand
CAAGAATAATTTTATATAAAGAGTCTAATGCGTAATCTGGGTTAAATAGCTGGTGAATGGCTCAATGCAAATCTGCTGTGATGTGTAGTAAGAAATTTGCTAATGCAGGCTTAACTGATGTTGAAATTGGTCATGGCTATACTTCTGCATGGTTACCCATAAAGTGGGAAATTGTAGCATAGTTTGTGAAAAAGTTTTGCCTAAGCAGCGGATTATCTCCCACCGTGTCTTGACTGGACGAGGTCATAAACCGGCCAAGGCGATTACTGTATTTGCTTATGATGCAGGAGCAGCATCATTTTGGCGACCGCTTCTTTTAGAATGCCGCCTGAGGACTGACTATCAGCTCCTATGCCTACCGCACGCAATGCCAGCTCATTAAGAATAGCTACAAATTTGTGCAGCGTATGCACATCCATTTGAGCGGCGTAGCCTCGGTAATAATACAGTGATTTGCTTTCGGGATTATTGAAATCATTGGGAACGCTATAGCAGCGATATATCTTATCGGCAAATGTATAAAATGTGGCCACCAATGGTGGTAGCGGTGCACTCTTGGGATTATTGATAAAATAACTGAGCATTCTACTAAGTTTTACGGTATCGTTTTGGAAAATAACCTTGGGCAAATCCAAAAAGTTATAATCCCTACTAATGCCTATATATTTTTCTATCAGCTCCGGACTCAGGGTTTCTAAATTAGGTTCGTTGATGCGTACCTTTTCAATCTCGTTTGTAATTTTTTGTAAATCATTTCCCAGATAGGCAGCCAGGGTAGTGGCTTGTTCAGCATCAATTTTTATCTGGTGCATCGCCCCAAACTGTTGAATCCATCCGGGTATGTCTGTCTCTGTTAATTGCTGACTTTTAAATACCACACCTCCACCATCTTCTATGGCTTTAACCCATTTGTCTTTACTGGTAGAATCTTTTCCTCTGTAGTCAATTACCAATATGGTATTCGCCGCCGGCTGGCGAAAATAGGGTATAAGTTCGTCTATATTTCTGAGTTGGGTAGCTTCTCTAAGTATGACTATGGTGTGCTCGCCAAACATTGGAAATCTGGCACAGGCATTGGCTACATCAGACCAGCTGCTGTCTTTGCCATAAAGGGTGATGAGATTAAAGTCTTTCTCCTCCGGCGCTAATATCTGTTCGTCGAAATATTGAATTAATTGGTCGATATAATATGGCTCTGTGCCCTCCAACAAGTATATACGGTTATACTGTTTACTTCTCAGTAATGATAGTATGCGATTATAATCCGAGAGGGTATCCGTCTTTTCTTTTCGTGCTTTTGCCATCTATCGAATAATTGGTTTGAGCTGAAGGCTATTATTAAGGCTACAAAGATAATGATTTTAAGCCCCGATTAGCTGCCATATGGTAGGGGCATAAAAATGCGCTGATGAAATTCAGCGCATTTTTGTAAGTATTATAGATGATGAATTATCTGTGCCAGTTCCACCAGCCATCTTCCTGAAAGTTCCAGGAGAAAGGCATCAACACCAGTGATACACTGGCTATACCATTGCCGATGAGTTCACGTGTGCTGGAGGTATTCCCTTCAGTGAAAGTATTATTGCCGTTAAAGAAAGTAACCGGCCCCATGGTATATTGGAAGCGCAGTTTCCAAATGATACCGGCTTTGGCTCCGATTTCAGCTTTAGCGAATGGGTTCACGCCCCAGGCATACTCTGCATTGTCTAAATCAACGGTAATGGTGCCGGACGGAATAGCCCCTACGCCAATGGTAGCAGTATATTTTGCGTGTTTCTGCAATGAAGCTTCAGCGCCAAATTTTACATCCAAACTTACTGGCAGCCCTAACTGTACCGAACCGCCCGTGAAAGGCATAGACTTGCTGTTCTCGTCAAAGTGGGCACCTATCACATTGCCGTATGCATCGGTTACATAGTTTTGAAAAGTGGGGTGGGTGTAATCCCAAGTGTATGCATTATACATTGCGTTCACCCCTGCGGCTAACAGTGCACTTCTGCCCAGCTTTGTAATCGGAATATAAGTACCCATCAGGCCACCAAAACCAAAATTGGAACGTACATTTTTTTCAATATTCGCTTCAAATACCTGGTCGCCATTAGGTGAGGATACCCGCTCGGTACTTTTATAAGTGGCAAATACCATTGGATAAGTGTAGCCAAGCTCCCATCGTTTGATGAAATTAGGTAATTCGAACCCTCCCGCGTGGGTTTGTTGGGCGCTAACACCTAATAGCAATGCAGCTGCTATCGCTTTTTTAAGTGAACTAAACTTCATATAATCGGTTTGTTAAGAGTCTAAATTCGTATTTATTTTTGGAAATCTTAACAAAGTAAGCGTATTTTTTTTAAATTTACAATATCCTAATAACAAAATATTGTCCGCCGCATTTATTCAATTTTTGTGCTGAATAGCAGTCAGCTACCAGTCTACGTAATAAAAAAAAGAGCCAGTGATTTTGGCTCTTTTTCCTCGAATGCTTTTGAGTAATATCCGCGCTTAATCGGTTACACTTTCCGGTGTGTTAGCGCTTATTGTTCTGATTTTTATTTTGCGACTTTGTAGTGCTTTGTTTCGTCTGTTTGCTTTGTGTTTTTTGCGTACGGTTTTTTGTGCTTGTTTTCCTTTGCTTTGCGTTACCTTGCTGTGCTTCAGCCTGTTTCTTTTTGGCGTCCTTCTCTGTCTTTTGTGCTTTCAGCGCATTGATGCTATCAGCTTCTTGCTGTTTGGCAAGGGCAGCAGCAGCTGCAACATTGTTAAAGGTGTCTTTGCTGATAGCGGGTAGGAGTTCTTCGGCCATCATTTCAGCCTCGCCAAAGTCTGTAATAGAATCTACCAGATATCTGGGGTCTGTTTCTGTAACAATGGTAGCAGAATCGTTCAGGATGATAGGGCCATGACTTCTTTCATTGAAATTGTTATCACAACTACAAAGCAGAGAAGCGCCTAAACATGCCGTTAGCAGATAGAAATTGCGAAGCTTGGGTCTCATCATAATGTAAATTTAGCAAAAAGGAAGTAACTATATTACAGATTTTGCGTACGTTCTATTTTTCTGATTTTGTTTTCCTGCTGCAAATTCTTTAGCAGATTATCCAGCACCCCGTTAATAAACTGTCCACTCTGTGGTGTGCTGTATAGTTTTGCAATCTCAATGTACTCGTTGATGGTTACTTTTGTAGGAATGGTAGGGAAATATAAAAATTCTGCCAGGCCCATTCGGAGCAATATCATGTCGATGGCAGCCACACGCTCGGCATCCCAGTTTTTAAGTTTGGGTTCTATAAGCTCCATCAAATAGTTTTCTTTTCCCAGCACACTGGTCAAGAGGCTTCTTGCATATTCGTTTTTCTCGGCAGAGATAAACTGTAAGAAATTGATATGAGTAGGATTTTTGAAGAAGTTTTCTACCAGCATCATGGTCAGACCCTTATCGTCTTCCCATCCATCAAAGGTATCGGTCATGTACTCCTGAAAATTCTCATTTTGTAGCATTTCTTGTTTCCAGATGGCTACCATTATTTTCTTTTCAGATTCCGGTGTGCGGCTGTCTGTGCTGATGTATTCCTGATAGACCGGACGAGTGCAAAGGCTTTGATACAGTTTCTTCACCCAGTCTGCGTCTATTTTTCCGGCAAGTTTGTCGTCTTCTATACGGGTTTTAAACGTTTCGTTTTCTAACAACTGCCACAGATAGGTATTGCCGGCAATTTTGGTATTTACGTTTAAATCCTCGGCTGAGGGTAAATATTTAGAGGAGCGAAGACGGGCATCGGTTTCGGCATATTGAGCTACCTCTGCCAGGTATAAAAGTGAAATATGAAAAAGCTCTGCAGCATTCTTAAACTTTTCTGCCAATAACTGAAGACCCTTCTTTCGCAAAGTTTCCTCATTGGGTAATTCGTTGAGCGTTAATGCATCCAGCGAATATAAGGCTTGCATTACTTTGATTCGGATATTTCGACGACTAATCATATAATTGAAAATTGGCTTGCAAAGGTACGGCATTAATCAGTAAGTATCCGACTTTGCAAGCGCTATTCGCTCATTTTTCTCGCAGGAATTCCAAAAATTATCTTTTATCTTTACCTCTTAAGTTTACTCATTATCGATCGACTGATTATGGATTGGGAACATTTAGGATGGATAGTGCCGGGCGCAATGCTCTTGTTTTTCCTGTTTTTTATTATCGTTATTACCGGTCTCGAGTTTGCGTATTACGGTGCCAACAGATTAACAGTGGAGCTGAAGCGAAAGCAACACACCCGTTCAGGGCAGTTGCTGGGCAGCTTTTTTTCTCAGCCGGAGCGTTTCTGGGCGGCTACCAATATCGCTTTTTACGTGTCGCTGATAGGCTTCTGCCTGGCGCTGAGTTTATTGTCTAATAGGCTTATTGTCTTATTCCCAGAGGCGCTGCGCGATTTTGAGTACACACAATTGATTGTAGATTGGGTACTCGCTTCTGCTATTGTGGTGAGCTGCATCAGTTATTTTGGTAAGCGTATTTTTGAGTCCCACCCCGAGGGCAGCCTTGCCTATTGGTCCAAGCTTATGAATTCACTCATCGGAATCACTGCGCCTATAGCCTCTTTCTTTGTGCGCTTCTCAGAGATTATCCTATTGTACTTGTTCAACATCCGGGTGCCGCGCAAGCAAAGTATTTTTGAAAGACCCGATGCCAATTTATTTCTCCGCAATACGATTCATGGGCATAATGATGACGACCAGCTTAATAAGGAACTATTTGAAAAAGTAATTCAGCTCTCTCAGGTTAAGGTGCGCAAATGTCTGATTCCCCGCAATGAGGTGCTGGCGATGGATATTAATAGTAGTACCCAGGAGGTGAGAGATGCCTTTGTCAAATCGAAGCATTCGAAAATTATCATTTTTGAGCATGATATCGACCATGTATTGGGCTATGTGCATCATATAGAACTAGGCAAAAAGCCCAAACATATCCGGGAAATCATGCATAGCATTCCTACCGTGCCGGAAACTATGAATGCTATAGACCTTATTCATTTGTTTACTAAAGAGCGCAAAAGTATCGCTTGGGTGGTAGATGAGTTCGGGGGCACGGCAGGTGTAGTCACTATGGAGGATGTACTGGAGGAAATCTTTGGAGACATCCGCGATGAGTACGAGATTCAGGAATATACCGAGAGTCAGATTTCGGATACAGAGTTTATTTTCTCCGGCCGACTTAAAGTGGATTATATCCGCAATAAATATAAGATAGAATTAGACGCTGATGAGGCAGAAACACTTTCGGGCTATATTATCAAAAACTTTGCTACCATTCCTCGTCAGAATACCAAGATAATTCTAAACAAAATCGAGTTTGACATTCTCCTGGCCACTCCCACAAAGGTAGAAACAGTAAAGCTCAAAGTGCTGCACACATAACATCTGGTGCGACCCTCCTGCAATCTTGTTTTGGGCGTTCCCCTGTCGGGTCGGGCTTTCCATTGCAAGAGGCTGCCCGAAGTTTTAATTCAATGCGCAGGCGCTGGCGGAGTGGTACTCGCACTCATCGCTTGCCAGGCAGCCTCTTTCCATTTCAATCCCTAACGCATGCAGGCTTACTACAGCTATGGAGCTTTTGTGCATACTTTGTACTAAGGAGTCTAATGCGTAATCTGGGATAAATATCAGGCTTGTCCAGGTGATGAAAATTAGAAAATGTAAGTGTATGGCGATGCTGATAAGCTGGAAGTCTGCCAGTGGAAACAGGTAGCTCCTGGCAAATCCCAGCAAACTGCAGATGGACAGCATTGCGAGAAGAAGCAGAATGTAATTGGGTTTACGTTCCATAATATTTGCATTTCAAGAAACCGATT
>DATGQB010000264.1:0-3547 GCA_035304405.1 Edaphocola sp. | reverse complement strand
ATTTCCTGAGTTGCTTTTTCACGTTTTCAAACATAGTGATTATTGCCTTAATTTACAAATCCTATATACGTTCATGGACGTAAAGTGCCATTAGTGAATTTTGCAATTTCTTCGGTGGTTGTGTAATTAATGTCAGTACCTAATTTAGGTATTGAAGTTCTTTGAGGTGACCCTTCATATTCACAATAGTTGAGCTGGATATATCCGTACGAAAGAATCATATAATTTTAGCTATGAGTTGAAGCCACAAGGTCAGAGGTTCCTAAATTTAGTTATAAGTAATAAGGAATGTAGCCCCATTCTAATTAGTTCTATTAATTGAACTACAGAGGGACATTCTATTTAAATGCAAGATTGAGGATTATTTTGTTTGTCGTGAAATCAATCCAATATTTCAACATCAAGTTTAAATATCACTCACCCTCCTCATCTCTTCGCGTGCGGGACAGCATAGTAAAGCCCTGCAGGGGCAGCCGCCCCAAAAAAGTAATAGCAATTAAAAAAGCCCCCTTAAATCGGGGGCTTTGCGAATGCATTCTGTAATTATCTTATTTCATGTACATCTCCAAAAAGTCATTGGTGCTGATGACCGATTTGAGCTCTTCCGGACTAGGCAAGCGGTTGAATTCTTTGATGAAATTACCTTTTTTGTCAATCAACGCAAAGAAGGGTACATATTTGAAATCGAACCAATTGTGAATCCTATGGCCATAATCCTTTAGGAAAACCAAATTTTTAATGCCTTCCAGCTTATAGCGTTCGCCAAACTCTTTCAAGTCTTTCAGCGGATGACTCGAAATCATCCAGAAAGGTATATCAAATTGCGGCACCACATCGGCGAGCTTCTGAGCATCGGCCACGCAATGTCCGCATTCGGGACTGAAAAACATGATGAGCACGGGGGTGTCGGTCGGCATAGACTCCAGGTTATAAATCACTTGGGTATCGAATACTTTCTTAAACTCCATGCCAAAGTACACCTTTCTGGTCTGTGCCTCTATAGAGTCCGGAGTGTCGTGATGGTGATGCTCCTGTGCCATTGAAGTGGCTGCAGCGCTCATCATCAGTGTTGCCAGAAGTAGTTTTTTCCAAAGGGCTTGCTTCATATTTTTGTTGTTTGTTTTGTACAAATATAAATTGTCTGCTCGGCTTTTAACTCCAACCCAAGGTGAGTACATCGCAGATATGCATAGTACGCAAAGGTATATTGTTTGATTTAATATAAGCGTCGAGATGCATCAGGCATGAGGCATCGGCCGATATAATGAGTTCGGCTCCGGCCGCGAGGGCAGAGTCCACTTTATTTTTGGCCATTCCTATAGATATTGGTTCAAACTTGACAGAAAAAGTGCCACCAAAACCGCAGCATGTTTCGCACTCTTTCATTTCCACCAATTCTAAGCCCTCTACATTCTGTAGCAATGTGCGTGGAGCCTGCTTAATACCGCATTCTCTAAGAGATGCGCAGCCATCATGATAGGTAGCCTTGGCCTGAAGACGGGCATTTATTTTTTGCACCCCAAGTTTGTTTACTACAAAATCAGTAAACTCGAATACCCTGCCTTTAATAGATTTATAATTATATACCCCGGCATGTTGCAACAAATGCTCATATTGGTGGGTGATATAGCCCACGCATGAGCCTGATGGCCCCACGATATAGTCACTGTTCTGGCTAAAGTCGTTGCAGAATTTTTTTGCTACAGCCCGTGCTTCGTCTTGAAAGCCCGCATTGCAGGCTGGCTGTCCGCAGCAGGTTTGTTTCTTAGGGTACTGCACATTGCAGCCCAGTCGCTCCAGAATGCGCACCATGTTCATGCCTGTTTCTGGATACAACTGGTCAATAAAGCATGGGATGAATAAAGATACGTTCATAGGTTTTTATTAGACTATGTCTAACCAATTCGTTTAATCAGTTGGTCTTCTACTCTTTCAAAAACAATTGATGGCTCGTGCGTGCGCCACTCGTGGTATTGTTGCATGAAGATGTAATAATGTATGCCGGCAGCTTTAAACTCTGACTGTAAGTGGTCCGGCCAGTTTAGCATTACTATCCATCCTCCCTGGTCTTCAATATCTTCGTGCCATTCCTCGTAATAACTGTCATCACTGCTGTGAAAGTTGAGTACATTATCTGCAATGAGTATAAACTTATAGATACCTGCACTCAACATTACATCAATCACATTACGCTTAAGCACCATTATATCATTGCCTATGGCATCATTCCACTCTCCCAGCAACTCTATTATCACATAGCCCTCTGCATAATCTGCATAAAGCACTTTCAAATAAAGCGTTGGCGAGTCAAAATTATCCCACTGGGGATGGATGTAATAATTATAAATGGTGTCGGTAAATTCAAATTCGCTATACACCAGTCCATAAAAAGGTGAGGCGGTATCCTCCTCGGAGGTGTAGAGATGACGCCATTTATAATATGGTTCTAAATGCTGCATGCGCCTATTTAATATTCTTATCTCCCAGCTGACTTCGCCACTCTGTGATACCTCCAGTTAAATTACATACATTGGCAAAGCCCATTTGTTCCAGCAGCATACCCGCTTCCATGCTTCTTACACCGCTTTTGCAATGCAAAATTATTTCCTGGTCTTTCAAATGTTCAATAGCATCTGCTTCAAAATTCCGAATGTTGCTAAGGGGCAGAAGGGTAGCGCCAATGTTATCAGCTTCATACTCATGAGCTTCGCGCACATCCACTATATTTAGTTGTTCGCCATTTTGGATACGCTGGGCGAGCTCAGCCACAGTTATATTTTTCATCTAATTACTGTATTGGGATAAGATGCAAACCTAAATAAAATCCTGCTAAATTCAAGCTAAATAATTGGCCATCGAACAAGGAGCAGTTCTTATTTCCGCACCGCTCCTGAGGGAGGAAACTCTACGCTACCGAAAAGTGGCTTCAGAAGATATAGAAGCAGTAATAGCCTATTTGCGTACTTTGGCACCCATTGAGCGAGACGTGCCCCCATCAGAGCCAGATTTTCCGGTCAACCTCATCATGCGCACTATGCCCGAGAAGCCGGTTTTGCGCCCTGTTCCGGACAAGAGTGATGCTGTTGCCTATGGTGAGTATTTGGTTACTGCGGCTTCATGTTTCGATTGTCACACCAAATTTGATGATGGCAAATATATTGGTCCGCCGGGTGGGGGAGGTCGCGAATTTCGTTTCCCAAATGGAGCAGTGCTGCGCTCCAGCAATCTTACGCCACATCAAACAGGTATTGTCCACCTGTCTAAAGAAGACTTTGTGCGCCTCTTTAAGCGCTATGCCGACCCGGATTTTCAGGTGCCGGTGGTAACTCCCGACGGATTTCAAAGCCTGATGCCTTGGATTATGTACGGCGGTATGTCTGAAGAAGATTTGGGGGCTATATATGAGTATCTGCGTTCTTTGCCACCGTATGAGCATCCTGTTGAGCGTTTCAGTCCCGGCACCTGATATTCCTAAACTGCCATCCATATAGTGTGTATTTGACCTTAGTAGCTTTACATCAATATTATCACTTGCTACATTACATTT
>DATGQB010000263.1:0-3595 GCA_035304405.1 Edaphocola sp. | reverse complement strand
TTTATATAAAATTATTCTTGCTTCTAATCCACTTCAATAGCTCAAAAACCATAATTTATTATGCTTTTTTCACTATTTTGTGGATTATTTGCCATAATAATTTTCTTTTAAATTCCTAATGCGTAATCTGGGATAAAAATGGCTGACAACGAAGAAGATTGTCAGCCATAGTTTCCTATTATTTACCGGTAAACTCCGGTTTCCTTTTTTCTAAAAATGCTGCAATGCCTTCAGCAAAATCGTCTGTGTCGCCACAAGCCGTCTGATACTCCTCTTCCAGGCTCAGTTGCGTACTTAGTTTGTTATGATAGCTCTGGTTAAGAGCCATTTTGGTATAAGCCAAGGCACGAGTAGGCATTTTAGCCAGATGCTGAGCTATTTTCTTGCTCTCCTCCTCAAAAGTCTCTGCAGGGAAGTATTTATAAATCATACCAAGACGTTCTGCCTCCTTAGCATCCACAGCATCGCCCATCATCATCAAGGCAGATGCCTTCTGCATGCCCACGAGGCGGGGCAAAAAGTAAGTGCCGCCACAGTCTGGTATTAAGCCAATCTTAGAAAAAGCCTGAATAAAAGTTGCATGCTCTACTGCCACTACAATATCTGCACAAAGCGCAATATTAGCTCCGGCACCTGCGGCCACACCATTTACCGCACATACTACGGGCTTTTCAATACCACGAATGCGCTCTATAATTGGATTGTAATGCCCATGCACGATGGCTCTCAGCTCCGGCCCATTAGGGTCTGCTGCCTCTGCCAAATCTTGCCCGGCGCAAAAAGCCTTACCCACCGCAGTAATATATACTGCACGCACCTGCTCGTCCTGCATGCATTCGTCCAGAGCTTTCTGAAATCCCAATGCCATTTCCCGATTAAAACTATTATACTTTTCCGGACGATTGAAAGTGATGTAGGCCACACCATCATTCACTTCTTTTAATATAAAACCCATAGTATTACTTTTTGCTCAAAGATAGTACAGTCATCGCTTTAATACAAGAATTCACACACTGGTATTAGTCACTTCAGTAGATTATGACTCACACAGATATTGCCCTTAGGCCGGCAGACACTACTTATTTGCGAGGAAATACTCAAAGCTGCTTGTCGGCAAGGCCACGATAGCGCCAACGCTAGACTAGATAAATACAAAAAAAGCCGCAGCCTGAAGCAGGCTACGGCATATTGCGGTATTAAACACTATATCTATACTATTATTGTGCGGCGAGCGACCGCAGATATGCTCTGGCTCTAGCCACATCTTCAGCCACATCTATACCAATCCCCATTTCGTAGACCGTAGCCATACGAATGCGAATCCCATTTTCCAAAAACCTCAGTTGCTCCAGCTGCTCCACCTGCTCCAATTCTGACTGAGGCAGCTCTGTAAACAAGCGTAATGCGGCTTTGCGAAAAGCATAAACACCTATATGCTGGTAGTGAGTAATATGCACCTCCGTATTACGCACATA
Organism: Edaphocola sp.; assembly: GCA_035304405.1. Classification (GTDB taxonomy): domain Bacteria; phylum Bacteroidota; class Bacteroidia; order Chitinophagales; family Chitinophagaceae; genus Edaphocola. Next base: position 2,120 of record DATGQB010000263.1, on the reverse strand, counting down.
AGGAATCATGCTGCGAGAAAACAGCAGTGCATCATTATTCCTATCACATACCACCTTTACAATATTGGGGCTGTCAATAAGCTTTTGCTCATAGAGTGGCTTTCGGAGACTGGCCACTTGTACCGAATCATCCTCAAAAAGCTCCAGCAGGCGCGCCAAAGGCGTTTTTTCCACAAAAGGCTCGTCTCCCTGTACATTCACAAACACATCGGCCTCCAGCCCTACAGCGGCGGCAGCAATACGGTCTGTACCACTTTGAAATACTTCAGTACTTCTCAGCACAGTACCCCCACAGCTTTCAATCACAGCAGCTATCTCATCCGAGTCAGTTACCACATAAATATCAGAGAAGAGGTCGGTAGCCCGGGTAGCCTCGAAAGTACGTTGAATAACAGGCTTACCTTCCAAATCGATAAGAAGCTTGTTTGCAAGACGAGTAGAGCCAAGCCTTGCCGGGATTAAAGCACAAGTTTTCATAGAAACGCAAAGTTCCGATAAAAATCCTTTAAAGATATCTAAAACAGAGAGCAATTCGCACTAATACTTTGTTAACGCATTTTAAGAAAAGCTATTTACATAATTTTTTAACAAAAAACCTAATTCTCACATAATTTTTTTCTCTTCAATTGAAAAAAGTTTCGTACCTTTGCGTTCCTTTTATAAATTATGTCGAAACAACCATTAATAAAACAAGACGGAAGTATAGTAGAAGCCTTATCCAATGCAATGTTTAGGGTGAGGTTAGAGAACGGTCATGAGATTCTTGCCACCATATCAGGTAAAATGCGGATGCACTATATACGTATATTACCCGGGGATAAAGTAGGGGTAGAAATGAGCCCATACGATTTATCTAGAGGCAGAATAATCTACCGATATAAATAAATAAAAGGCTAGAATAACGTTTATTTTGTAAAACTATAATAATTAAAATTTAAACATGAAAGTTCGTGCAGCCATCAAGAAGCGCAGTGCAGATTGTAAAATCGTGCGTCGCAAAGGCAAATTGTATGTAATCAACAAAAAGAATCCCCGTTTCAAACAACGTCAGGGATAATTTTTATTTACTAAACTTTTAAAACAAATTTATTTTTTAAATGGCTCGTATAGCTGGTATCGACTTACCCAAAAACAAACGTGGCGAAATAGGTTTAACCTATATTTACGGCATTGGCCTTAGTACCGCTCGTTACATTTTAGCGAAAGCAAACATCGATGTAAACAAGAAAGTAAACGAATGGAACGATGATGAGCAAGCTGCCATCCGTAACATTATCGGTACAGAATTCAAAGTTGAAGGTCAACTGCGTTCTGAAGTACAAATGAACATCAAACGCTTGATGGACATTGCTTGTTATCGTGGTTTACGTCATCGTAAAGGATTACCTGTACGCGGACAACGCACTAAAACAAACAGCCGTACTCGTAAAGGTAAACGCCGCACTGTTGCTGGTAAGAAAAAAGCACCGAAAAAGTAATATTAACCAATTTCGGGTTAGTGCCGGATCTCCGTTTTTTACTTTTTCGGGAGGGAGGATTAATCCGACTAAGCGCGTAGCTTAGCATTTATTAACCAAGTCAATAGATTACCTTATTAATTAAACATGGCAAAAGGAAAAGTGAGTGCTGCTAAGGCGGCCGCCAAAAAAAGAGTAGTAAAAGTTGATGCACATGGTGATGTACATATCACTTCAACTTTCAACAATATTATTATCAGTTTTACAAATAAAGCAGGTCAAGTTATCTCTTGGTCTTCTGCTGGTAAGATGGGGTTCCGTGGTTCTAAAAAGAACACCCCATATGCAGCACAACAAGCAGCGGCTGATGCAGCAAAAGTTGCAATGGATGCCGGATTGAAAAAAGTTGACGTTATCGTTAAAGGACCGGGTTCTGGTCGTGAAGGTGCTATCCGTTCTGTAGCCAACAGTGGTATCGAAGTGGTATCTATCAAAGATATTACGCCAATACCGCACAACGGATGTCGTCCTCCTAAAAAACGTCGTGTTTAAGCACAATACAATTTTTACTGCCTAGCCCTAACCGGCTAGGCAAATCAATAGCCATAAACGCAACAAATTATAAATCTGATTCGTATCCGCTTTTACGATTTTTAAATGAGA
>DATGQB010000262.1:0-11167 GCA_035304405.1 Edaphocola sp. | reverse complement strand
TAAAAGAAAATTATTATGGCAAATAATCCACAAAATAGTGAAAAAAGCATAATAAATTATGGTTTTTGAGCTATTGAAGTGGATTAGAAGCAAGAATAATTTTATATAAAGAGTCTAATGCGTAATCTGGGTTTATACTTGACTTATAGCAGTAAACCAAAAAACCGATACGCTATGGTATCGGTTTGCTGTTTTAAAAGTTATTTTATCACATTATTCTAAATCAAACTTTCCGTTTTCAATGACGAAGCGGTCATCCGGATTGTCTACATTTACCACCGTAGCCTGGAAGGTACCCTTAAACTGGGCGCTAAGGTCAATGAAATAATTATCATTGCCGGCGGAGCGATAAGTGCTGATAAAGCCATCAGCAGTAGACCTGGTGAAAATGATTTCAGCATTAGTATTCACAGGATAGCGCTTTGCGCCGGAATAGTTAGGAATGAGCAGTGTAATCATTTCAAATGCACCACTATCACGGCTATCTGCGTATTTGACACCGCTAACGGTCCAAACGTTATCTTCAAGTTTTTTTGACTTCGTCTCGGCCTTAAACATATACCCATTCTGGGTACAGGTAAAAGTTCCTTTTATAGGATTGGGAGCGTCCTCTGCCACATCCGGTGTGGCATCATAATCTTTTTGACAGCTACTCAACCCCAGGCCCAATGCTAAAGCAAATACCGTGTATTTTACTAAATATCTCATGATGATTTATTTTCTAATTCGCTATATGCAGTAAAATTAATATCTTACACTTATATTTCAAAGCAATTTAGGGAATAAAAAATGGTTGCTCCCTGGCGCTGAGAAAATCCTGCCATAACTCTTCTACTATAGCCGCTGCCGGCTTAATATCTTTTATCATACTGGACACCTGACCTATTTCCAGCTCGCCTTCTACCAAATCGCCTTCAAACATACCTTTTTTGGCACGTCCTCTACCTAGGATGGCTGTCAGCTCTTCCAGGCTGGCTCCTTCGCTTTCGGCCTTAAATACTTGTTCAAAAAATTTGTTTTTGATAAGACGCACGGGAGTGTGTTTTTTGAGTGCCAGTTGGGTACCGCCCTCTTCGGTTTGCAGTACTGCTTGCTTAAAATTGGGATGGCTGCTGGCTTCTTCGCTGCATACAAATCTGCTGCCCACTTGCACGCCCTCTGCACCCAATGCCATTACTGCATACATGGCTCTGCCTGTGGCAATACCTCCCGCTGCAATTAATGGAATCTCTAGCTGCCTGCGCACATTAGGTATCAGGCAAAGCGTTGTAGTCTCCTCCCGACCATTGTGCCCGCCTGCCTCAAAGCCCTCTGCTACTACCGCATCCACACCCGCATCCTGACTTTTGATAGCAAATTTAGCACTGGATACCACGTGCACTACTTTAATGCCCTCGGCCTTTAAAGTAGCTGTCCAGGTTTTGGGATTACCGGCCGACGTAAATACTATGGGCACTCTTGCCTCTATAATATGTTTTATGTGCTGGTCTATATCAGGGTAGAGCAAGGGCAGGTTCACGCCAAAGGGCTTGTCGGTAGCAGCTTTGCACTTTTGCAGATGCTCTTTAAGTACTTCAGGATACATGCTGCCTGCGCCAATAAGCCCCAGACCTCCGGCATTACTCACCGCCGCTGCCAGTCTCCAGCCTGATGCCCAAATCATGCCGGCTTGTATAATAGGATATTTGATGTCAAAAAGTTGCGTAATACGATTGCTAAAATCCATTGTGCTATATTATTATTTATTTCCAAAATCTATATCTGTGTTGTCTCCTATGTTCAGGCTTTGGCTCATGCCGCGCACATAAGCGTCGCTGCCAATGATAGATGCTTTGAGTACCACCTCTTCCAGTACTGCGTAAGAACCTATAATCGAATTGCTGACAATAGAAGACTGAATGCTTGTGTTTTCTCCTATGGTTACATTTGGCCCTATGATGGAGTTCTGGATATTGCAGCCTTCTGATATACTCACCGGCGGTATCACTACAGCATTCGGAAACTGCTCTTTCCAGTCTGTATCCTGAACATAAGACTTCAGCAGGGTGGCATTTGTGGCCAGCAATGTGTCTTTTTTGCCGCAGTCAAACCAGTTGTTTACTTTAAAAGCACGCAAGTGCATACCTTTTTGGATACTTTTTTGCAGCACGTCGGTTAAGTGAAACTCGCCGTCATGTGCAATGTCCTGCTGCTGGATGCATTCATCCAAGGTCTCGAAGAGTAAGGCTGTTTCTTTGATTTTGAAAATGCCCACCAGTGCCATATTCGATTTAGGAATCAATGGCCTTTCCACAATTCTGGTGATTCTTTGCTGGGCATCAATTTCTGCTACGCCAAATGCGCCGGGGTTTTCCACTTTTCGCACCCCGGCCTCAGACATATCGCTGTTTAGAATAGCCGGAAGGTCGAAATCGCAAATAGTATCTCCGAATAGGATTATGATTTCATCTCCCGCCACTACATTCTTGGTGAGCCATACAGCATGCCCGGTACCTTTTCTGTCGTTTTGATGCACAAAATGGCATTTCAGGTCGGGATAGCTTTTCTGTACATAATCCTGAATCTTTTCTCCCAGATAGCCAATAACAAATATAAACTCATCCACCCCGCCAGTGAGCAACTGGTCTATAATCACACTCAAAATAGTTTTGCCCGCAATGGGTATTAGCGCTTTGGGTTGGGTATAAGTATGCGGTCTCAGTTTAGTGCCCGCACCGGCCAGTGGAATTACAGCTTTCATCGGAAAAAACGGAAAGATTAAATTATTTGCAAGATAACAATATTTAGTTTAAAAATTGGCTGATGAACTAGTTTTAAGCCATTTAAAGTATACTCCTATTGTGTATTGATGTGTGTCCTGTTAACCTTAATATTTTGAGCATTCTGCTCGCCTGTAAAAGTAGTTTCTGGGGCGTACCCCGCCGCCGGCGTACATTATGGAGGCTAAATCTCGGCATAAGGGCATTGCATGCTCTTAAGTAGCGGCGGGCCGGGCTATCCGTTCCTAGTCCTCGCAGCCTCCGTTCTGCTCCGGGTTATTCACTGCTATCCCTTACGCAGTTACTGCATGGAAGCCCAAGTTTTGCTTTACTGCTCATGCCCTTGCGTTTCGGTGGATATTTAGCGGCTGTTTCTATACTTGTGCATAAAATTCTGCAGTATCGACCTGAAGAACTTTATGTGTTTTTCGCGTTTGATTACAATTTATTAACAAGTGAACTGCACTTTGAGAGCTGTATATTATTTATCTTTAATCTAATATTTTATAATCTAAAAACGTAACATTATGGGAGATTTGCTATTTTGGATAATATTCGGAGGCATCGCAGGCACAATAGCTAAATGGATAATGCCCGGAAAAAATGAACCGCAAGGCTGTTTGGTAACCATTATATTAGGTATTGTGGGCTCCATAGTAGGCGGCTATATAGGCAGGATGCTTTGGGGTGGTGACGGTATCACCGGATGGAACTGGGGAAGTTATATCTCCGCCATCGTAGGTACCTGTTTGGTATTATTTATTTACGGTAGGTTCGCCGGCAGAAAGTAAAATACTATTTTGCAGGAAACCATAATGGTGATTGGTCGTTCCAGTCACCATTATAGTTTATGAAGAGTTCTTCTCCTGCCTGTATCTCCCGCACGGTTCTAATCATAATTATCGATTGGTCAAAATCCATATAGTATTCGCAGTTGGATAAGTAGCGGTGGTTGTACATAGAAGCGTAACCCCATGCTACACATGCTTGTTTGCGATCAAGCCCCCATTCAAAAATATAGTCGTTGAGTCTTGTTTGCTCCACGATGACACGCTCTTGGGCAGATAATACCAATACCGGCGCTATCTCTATGATGATATTGGCATCAAGAGCCTCCAATGTAAAAACCCCTCGGCCCATTTCGGGAGTATCACGTACAGTAAGGCAATCTGCTACAAAAATTTCCAAGGCTTTTTTTGATTTTCATTGAGACAGCTTAGGCCGATTTTAGGGCACTAAGTTTCGACTTCTCTAATTTTTCTTTTGCATATTCCAGCGTGATGGTAAAGGTGCCATCATGCTCTGCCGAAGGCAATTCAAACATAGCATCGGTAAGTATCATCTCACAGATAGTACGTAAGCCCCTGCCACCCAGTTTGTAAGTATAGGCTTTGTCTACCATGTAATCAAGGGCAGCATCTTCAACTTCAAGGTTGATGTTTTCGTATTCAAACAAGCGTTTGTACTGGCGTATCAATGCGTTTTTCGGCTCAGTAAGAATACGTTTCAGTGCCTCTTTATCCAGAGGGTTGAGGTAGGTTACCACAGGTAAGCGACCCAGCAGCTCCGGTATTAGGCCAAAAGCGCGCAAATCTTGTGCGTTTACATACTGCAGCAAATTGCTCCGGTCGTACTTGCCTTTGTCTGCCCCCGATTTAAAACCTATAGAGCTGGTTTCGATACGGCGGGCAATCATTTTGTCAATACCTTCAAAGGCACCACCACAGATAAATAGGATGTTTTGCGTATTAAGTTTGATCATCTTTTGGTCCGGATGCTTGCGTCCGCCCTGAGGGGGTACCAATACTTCCGAGCCTTCCAGCAGTTTTAACAGCGATTGTTGCACACCTTCTCCGCTTACATCACGGGTTATAGAAGGATTGTCGCTTTTTCTACCTATTTTATCTATTTCGTCGATATATACTATACCTTTTTCTGCAGCCTCTACGTCATAGTCGCAGGCTTGTAATAGTCTGGTAAGGATGCTTTCTACATCTTCACCCACATAACCAGCCTGTGTAAATACTGTAGCATCTGCTATGGCAAAAGGCACCTGTAAAATGCGGGCCACTGTTTTGGCAATAAGAGTTTTACCCGTTCCGGTTTCGCCCACCATGATGATATTGGACTTTTCGATTTCCACATCATCTTCTACTTTGTGTTGCAGTCTTTTATAGTGGTTGTACATGGCCACGGCCATTACTTTTTTGGCTTCTTCCTGACCTATGATATACTGGTCGAGGAACGCTGCTATTTCTTTGGGTTTTAATATTTTATGCTTGCTTAAGTCGCCTTGAGCACTTTTGGGTTTGGCTGCTGGCGCTCCTTCATTCATCTGTAGGATGGCATGCGCCTGCATGGTACAGTCGTTACAAATGTTGCCATGCACTCCCGTAATCAACACATCCACTTCCTGTTCTGCTCTGCCGCAAAAAGAGCAGAAAGGACTACTTTTCTTCGCCATATCGTTTTTTTTGAGAAAATTTGTGCAAAGTTAGTGATTCATGCCTGAACCTACAATGACTTCTCTGTGAATAGAAGAGGCTATGTATCGGCCTTTCACAGTCCGTCACTGTCCTCATTTTACCTTTTTAGTATTAGAAAAGGGGCCAGAACCATATGCCAAGCCCCTTTTGTCAATATTGTATGATTTGAAATTATAAATTTTGGACGATTTTATGCTGAATGGCTTTGAACTCCTCTTCTGATAATTTTAACCTTCCTCTGGTGAAGTTGATATCATCGGCGCTGGATATAGGTAGCAAATGCATATGTGCATGGGGCACTTCTATACCCACTACACTCATACCGCAGCGATTGCAATCCGGATAAGCCTTTTCGATAGCCTTGGCAATGGGCTGGGCAAAGACCAACCATTTGCTAAGGATATCGGTGGGCACATCCCAAATCTTGTCTATTTCATGTTTGGGTACTACAAGTACATGGCCCTCTACCAGTGGCAGGATGTCTAAAAATGCGATAAAGTTTTCGTCTTCTGCAATTTTATAGCAAGGTATTTCGCCTTTAATGATTTTTGTGAATATGGACATAGTTTAGCTTTTGCTCGAAATTAATAAATCCTTCGGGAATTTTTACTTCTGGTCTTAAACTGTTGCTCCCCTGCCTATACGCCTTAAGTCGGCTAATCATTCTGTGAATTTGTAGCCCACACCTCTTACTGAGTGGAAATGCTTGGGATTACGACTATCTTTTTCAAAATATCGTCTGAAATTGAGTATGAAATTATCAATTGTACGGGTGGTAGGATACACATTGTAACCCCAGACTGCTTGTAGTATATGCTCCCTGCTTACGACTTCGTTTTTATGCTCAATAAGTAATTTGAGTAAGGCTGTTTCCTTCTTGCTCAGCTCTATGGTTTTGCCATCTTTGTCTTTGCCTATCTGCGCGGTAAAGTCAATCTTGCACTTACCAAAGGCGTAAGTATCGGGTACATAACTCCGCTCTTTGATTTTTTTACTTTTGATTATCAGCTTTTCCACCCGGATGAGCAACTCTTCTAGGTCAAAAGGTTTGGTCATATAGTCGTCTCCGCCACGCTTTAGACCCTCTATGCGGTCATTGCTGGTATTGCGGGCTGATAAGAACAGTATGGGCACATCATTGTTTTGGATACGTATGTTCTCACAAACGGTAAGGCCGTCCATCTCTGGAATCATGATATCCAGAATAATCAGGTCGAAGTACTCTTGCTTCACTGCCTTGATGGCGGCGGTGCCTGTGGTTACGGTGGTAACTTCGTAATCTTCCAGTTCCAGATTTAATTTCAGGGCCTCTCGCAGACTTTCCTCGTCTTCCACAATTAATAATGATGCCTTCTTTTCTGCTCTCATTGCTGTCTCAGTTGATGGTTGGAAATTGCTGTGTGTGCATGCAATTGCATCGCTACACCGCAAATTTACAACTATTTAATGTTAGAAAACTGTCATATTACTGAGCAGAGGTAGTGCCGGATTGCGGTAGCGCTTTGGCTCTTTTGTACACAAAGAGGTAAGCATAGGTCATGGCCAGAAAGTAAGGTAGCATTTCTTTTAGTGGCATGCCCTGTATGCCGGTTATATTCACGAGCAGTGCAGCAAGAATCAGTATTATAGCCAGGATGCTGTAAGTGGCATGCCATTTGCGCGGCCCGAATATCGTAAAGGCCATTAAGATATTGAGCGGAAATGCCCAAAGCAAGTTGAAATTATTGTTGCACGCTTGATGGTCTGTGCCCAGCCACATAAATAGTAATAAGCAGCCCAGTGCGCCATTGGTAAACAATAAGATGAATGACCATGCAGTTCTTAGCGAGTGCAAAGCTTTGAGAAAGAATATCAGCACTGTGGCTACCAGGACTGCCAGCATGGTCCACATGGCTGCATTGGGTTTGGGGGCAGACCTGTCGGCACCTTCTATGAGTCGAACGGGAGCTTTGGTCATCTTTCTGCTACCCATTTTTGCTTCTTTAAGACCGGCCATCAGCATATCAGGTAGAAACATGGTTTCGGTATTGCTCATTACTTTATCGATATTGCTGCCTAATACAATGTTTATGCCTAGTCTGGACCAATGACTATTGTGTAAATATTGGTTTATCATCTGACGAAAGCTCAAATGGGTATTGTTATCCAGCGTGTTGCCAAAAGAGAATTCCTGACCGAGCGTTCTGGGGAAGATGTCGCGCACCCTGGTGGCACAGTTATCGTACAGAAAATCGTATTTGTAGGAAGCGTTTTCTGGTCTGAGGTTTTCGTTTAAGAATCTTAATATGCAAGCCTTTTCTTCATTCGTAAGATTGAGCTCTTGTTCTATCACGCTTCGGCGGTCATACTCGTACTCGCTCATGAAACTATAAAAATTCGTTCTGCCCACAAAGTAGAGCAGTTTGCCTCTGGTGAATTTGCTATAGAAGTCAGGGTCTGAAAAATTAAAAAGCCCGTAGTTGTACACATCATCGACGCCTCTGACGGTATCTCTCACCCTAAGGCCTGTATGACCAAAAGAGGAATAGAGCTCATCCCCCACACCACAGGTGAGCACGCTGATGCTCACATTTTCAGTGCCGGATTGCGCCCTGCTCTTTTGGGCCCAGATAAGTATAAATGCCAGAATGAAAACCAGATGCCGTTTCATATATATATATTGAGCGTAAACAATTGCTGACGCAAACCTAAAACAAAAGCCCGTAAGCCCCAATCGGAATTTTTGCCAAAAAGCCTGCATGGCACTTTTTGGAATTGGAGATATGCCAGGTGTAGGGTCATTGTATATTTGTCGAGCGTGAGGGATAGGAGTGAAAAGCCCGCAGTGGCAGGGTGTTTGAGGGCATAAAGATGGGATGGAGGAAAATTATAGAGTTTTGGGGCGGGCCTGCCCTGCCACGAGGACTTGCAACGAATAGCCCGGCCCGTAGGGCACGCCCAAATTTTAAAATCGGTTGGTAAATATTCCGGGAATATTTTTTTAATGAAGCTGTTGAATTTTTTATTCGAAAACTTCCACATGCTTTTCTCTGTCTGCTACGGTAAGTTATTGTTTACAAGCAAATCGTTATAACTATCTATAGCAAAAAAAAGCTGAAAAAAGCTAATAAATTATCGGTGGCTATAATTTATGGAAATATTATTGAAGAAAACAAATTTTTATGAACAAAAAGTTAATGCATGGATAATGAGGGTGTTATAAATATAATGTGGAAACCTGTGTATAAGTTTTTAAAATGGTGTTCCGTTTTTTTTTAATTTTGTAAACGAAAGGACTAATTAGAACTCATTATAAACAATATTTTTATGGAAGTATCTAGCACACCTAAATCCAAGCCTACATATACGCAGGAGGAGGCTTTTGAAGCTAGTTTGGCTTATTTCAAAGGCGATGATTTGGCCGCGCGCGTATGGCTAAACAAGTATGCGCTGAAGGATTCTGAAGGGAATCTATACGAGCGTACCCCTGATGATATGCATCGTCGCATCGCTAGCGAGATAGCCAGGGTCGAGGCCAAGTATGCCAACCCCATGAGCGAAGAGCAGATTTTCGACCTCATCAAAGGCTTTAAATATATTATTCCTCAGGGTAGCCCTATGACGGGTATTGGCAATCCCTATCAGATTGCATCATTATCCAACTGTTTTGTGATTGGCAACTCCGGCTCGTCTGACTCTTACGGTGCAATTATGAAAATAGACCAGGAGCAGGTGCAGTTGATGAAGCGCCGCGGCGGTGTGGGGCATGATTTATCTCATATCCGTCCTAAGGGTTCTCCTGTGAAAAACTCTGCACTTACCTCTACTGGTCTGGTGCCTTTTATGGAGCGCTATTCCAACTCTACTCGTGAGGTAGCTCAGGATGGTCGTAGGGGTGCGTTGATGCTTTCTGTATCTATCAAGCATCCGGACTCCGAGGCATTTATTGATGCTAAAATGGAACAGGGCAAGGTGACCGGAGCTAATGTGTCTGTGCGCATCACAGATGAGTTTATGCGTGCGGTGGAGCAGAATGGTGTTTTTCGCCAGCAATATCCGATACATAGCGATAAGCCTTTTGCAGTAAAAGACATCAAAGCTGCCGACCTCTGGCGTAAAATAGTGCACAATGCATGGCGCTCTGCCGAGCCGGGAGTCTTGTTTTGGGATACAATAATCCGTGAGTCTGTGCCAGACTGCTACGCAGACCTGGGTTATGAAACCATTTCTACCAATCCATGTGGCGAAATCCCGCTTTGTGCTTATGATTCTTGTCGTTTGTTGGCTATCAATCTACTGTCTTATGTAGAAAAACCGTTTACCAAAGAGGCTTACTTCAATTGGGATTTGTTTAAAAAGCATATACATGCTGCACAAAGAATGATGGATGACATCATAGACCTAGAGTTGGAAAAAATTGAAGCGATTCAACAAAAAATAGACGAAGATCCTGAGTCTGACGAGGTGAAAGCCATTGAGCGCAACCTGTGGAAAAATATTGCCAAGAAAGCAGAAGAAGGCCGCCGCACAGGCATTGGCATTACAGCTGAGGGCGATATGCTTGCCGCTTTGGGTATCAGATATGCCAGCGAAGAAGGTATAGCGTTCTCTACAGAAGTGCACAAAGTGGTGGCTATAGAAGCTTATCGAGCATCTGTATATACTGCTAAAGAGCGTGGCGCATTTGCTATCTATGACAGCGAGCGCGAGAAAGATAATCCGTTTATTAATAGATTGAAAGAGGCTGATCCGGAATTGTATTACGAAATGCTGGAGCATGGCAGAAGAAATATTGCCTTGCTTACCATTGCGCCTACGGGTACTACTTCGCTGATGTCTCAGACTACCAGTGGTATCGAGCCGGTATTCCTGCCTGTATATAAAAGACGTCGTAAGGTAAATCCGAACGATAAAGATGTTCGTGTTGACTTTGTGGATGAAGTGGGTGACAGCTGGGAAGAATACATTGTATTCCACCATAATTTCAAAAAATGGATGGAAATTAATGGCCACGATACCAATAAAAATTATAGCCAGGAAGAACTAGACGAGCTGGTGGCGCAGTCGCCATACTATAAAGCTACATCTAATGATGTGGACTACCATGCTAAGGTGCGCATGCAGGGGGCTATTCAGAAATGGGTAGACCACAGCATTAGTGTGACTATCAATATGCCAAACGACGTAACCGAAGAGCTTGTAGGCGAGCTGTATATGGAAGCCTGGAAAAGCGGCTGTAAAGGCGTAACAGTGTATAGAGACGGTAGTCGCAGTGGTGTGCTTATTGCAGCTGATGATAAGAAAAAGGAAAATAAAGCCGAAGGTCAGGAGCAAGCTGATGCCAAGGAAGAACGTACCAAAGCCGGATTCCCAACTACCCGTCCTCAGGTATTGAAGGCAGACGTGGTACGTTTCCAGAATAATCGTGAAAAATGGATTGCATTCATTGGTCTTATCGATGGCAAACCTTATGAAATCTTTACCGGTCTGGCCGATGATGATGAGGGTATCTTGCTGCCGCGTTTTGTCAACGAAGGACTGATAATCAAAAATCGTATGGAAGACGGCACCAGCCGCTACGATTTCCAGTATCAAAATAAGCGTGGGTATAAAACCACCATCGAGGGGCTTTCGCATAAGTTCGACCCTGAATATTGGAATTATGCTAAGCTTATTTCCGGCACTCTGCGTCATGGCATGCCTATCGAAAAAGTGGTTGATTTGATTAACGGCTTGCAATTAGAAGAAAACATCAACACTTGGAAGAACGGTGTAGCCCGTGCTTTGAAAAAGTATATTGCGGATGGGGTGGTAGCTTCTAAGGCAAAATGTGCCAATTGTGGTGGCTCGCATCTTCAATATCAGGAAGGCTGTCTCACTTGTAAAGATTGTGGCAGCTCTAAATGCGGATAATCTAAGTTTATCATAGCGAGGAGTTGGGGG
>DATGQB010000261.1:0-6283 GCA_035304405.1 Edaphocola sp. | reverse complement strand
ATTTGTCTAATATATCAAATTCATCACTGGAAATGGAGATACAACCCGTATAAATAAAAAACCCATAGACATGAAATACAATAAACGAATTTTTAAAGCCTTAGGGGCCACCCTGCTCACTATAGGCGCCCTGACACTAGGTGAGCGAGCAAGTGCACAGCTCACCGTGATGGATAACCAGACTGCGCAAGATCTTGTGAATACGGTAGTAGGTCCTGGTGTAACGACAATGAATGCAACGCTTAACTGTTCGGGCAGTGCGTCGGGAATATTTTGGGGCACCAGCAATTTGGGCATCGATACAGGTATTGTTTTAGGTACCGGATATGCAAATACTTCGGGCGGTGCCGTGGGCTTGAATGGACCGGCCAGTATGTCTGTAGGTCTTGGTGGTGGCGCGGGCACTGATCCGGATTTGGTATCAATGGCCAATTTTTATAATCCATCCAACTCAGGCATCTATAATGCCTGCGTACTGGAATTTGACTTTGTGCCCAAAGGCGATACTGTAAAGTTTGACTATGTATTTGCATCTGAGGAGTATAATACCTATGCATGTACTCAGTTTACCGACTTTTTTGCACTCTTGATTTCCGGCCCAGGAATAACGCCGAATGGTCCCTTTACCAATAAGCGCAATGTGGCCTTGGTGCCGGGAACTGCAAGTACGCCCGTAATGATTAATACTGTGAATGCCGGTAATAATGTGAATACCTATTGTACCAGTATTGACCCTGCAGCACCTTATACCGCCTATTATGTCAATAATGTGAATTTGGGTGGTACTACTGTGACTTATAATGGTTTCACCACAGTATTTACGGCTGAGGCAGCGGTTATACCCTGCGAAACCTACCACTTAAAATTTGCTATTTCCAATGTTTCTGACCAAGGCTTCCAATCTGCGGTAATGATTAAAGCAGGTAGTTTGGTAAGTACCAATGTTCAGTCTGCACAAATATCGGGAGAGGGTGGTAATAGTGATAAAGTACATACAGTGAGAGGCTGTAAGCCCGCACAGTTGTTGTATCAACGCGCAGACTGCGACACTATGTTTCCATTCACCTTCCATCTGGAAATAGGAGGGGATGCCGTGAATGGTGTGGATTATGAGTTTATTGCCGATACTTTGCTCGTTCCGGCGGGTACTTCTATGGGAGTGGTAAATATTAAAGCACTGCATGCGCCGCCTACCGGGCCGCGTTTTGTTACAATCGGTATCAAACACCCTGATTCTGTTTTGGTAGGCGCACCTATTGTTCCGATTATTCAGCGTGATACTGTATATATCTACGATTCATTATATCTGGATATCCTCACGCCGCCAACAACGGTTTGTCCGAATACGCCTATCACTATCGAAGCGGTGGCCGGCGATGGATTGGATCACTCCTGGAACCCTGTGAACTATACCGGACTGACCATCACTCCAAATATGATTACTTCTCGTCCTTTTACCATTACCGTGAGTCAGCCCGATGCACCGCCTACATGTATGCCGGTTTCAAGAACCTATTGGGCCACGGTGGAGCAATACCCAGACATCTCAGTACCTAAAGATACTGTGATATGTGTAGCAGATACAGTGGCTATTCCCGTATCCGTATTCCCGGATTCTGTAGATTATGTATATCAATGGACGCCCGCAACCTATATGCGCGCAGGTAATATAGGTACCAATTTCTTTAAGGCTCCTCCGGGTGATTATTACTATAGTCTCAAAGTGAGTACACCGGTGGCCAACTGTTCTCGCAGTGAAAATGTCCATATCCAGGCAGTACTGCCCGAGCGCTTCCAGACCGTTCTGCCTGCATCCGGCACGGCATTCAACTATAACGAGGAAGTGAATTTGATGGCTCAGGGTAATTTTGTGTTCTATACCTGGTTCCCTACTGAATTATTTGTGGACCCTTATCTGAATGTGAATAAAATCAGAGCGCGTGAGCAAAGAGACTTCTTTGTAGTGGGCATTGATAAATACGGTTGTAGAGATACCGCTTACGTCAATATAGACATTGTGTACCCTCCAAATCCAATCATCCCTAATGCTTTTACTCCGAACAATGACGGCAGAAATGATGTCTTCCGCATTCCAGGAAATGAGTTCAATAAGGTGCTGAGATTTGAGGTTTATGACCGATGGGGTAGAAGAGTATTCCACAGCTTCGACAGAAATGCCGGCTGGGACGGTACTGATGAAAAGACAGGCAAAGCTTGCGAGCAAGGTGTTTATCAGTACATCTTCACAGCCGAAATGCCCAATAAGGAAGTAAAAACCTATAAAGGTGATGTTTCGCTCATCAGATAATTTCCGATAAATTTAATGAATTTTTAGCAGCCGACACAGAATGTGTCGGCTGCATTTTTCTGTGCTTATACAGATGCATTTTGCTGATTTGAGGCCATTCTGAGGCGTGTGAAAGCGTTTGCTTCGAGTATAATGGGAATATTTGGCCTGTATCTAAACTAGGACAAGGTTGTTGCAGCAAACGATACTCATATGGGGCGCTCGGCAATGCGATGCTTGCAAGCTGCAGACCGTGCAAAAGGGAACATGCATACAAAAGCCGACTTCTACTGAAGTCGGCTTTTAAGCGATTATGTTTTTGAAGACAACTCTTTTCCAAATATTATTTGAGGATATTATGTCCTAATTTGTCTCTTTTGGTTTTTAAGTATTTTTCATTGTAAGGGTTTGGCTGCATTTCAATAGGCACAACATCTACGATTTCGATGCCATATCCTAGCAGACCAGCGCGCTTACGAGGATTATTACTCATAAGTCTGATTTTGGTGATATTGAGGTGGCGGAGAATTTGTGCGCCCACACCATAATCTCTTTCATCCATTTTAAAGCCCAGAGCGATATTGGCCTCTACAGTGTCCTTGCCTTCCTCTTGCAATTTGTAAGCCTTCAACTTGTTGAGCAAGCCAATGCCTCTACCTTCTTGATTCATATACAAGACACAACCTTTACCCTCTGCTTCTACCATTTGCATGGCTGCAGCCAGTTGTTCGCCGCAGTCGCAGCGCAAGGAGTGTAAGATATCACCGGTAAAGCAAGAGCTATGCACGCGGGTCAGTACTGCATCGCCCTCTTGCCAGTCTCCTTTTATCAATGCTAAATGCTGCTCGTCAGTATTTTTTTGGCGGAAAGCCACCAGCTGAAAGTGCCCGTATTTTGTTGGCATTTCTACCCTTACCACTTCTTCGATTAGGCTTTCGGTTTTGAGGCGGTAGGCAATCAGGTCTTTGATAGAAATAATCTTGAAATCATACTTTTTGGCGATTTCCAATAGCTGAGGCAGTCTTGCCATGGTGCCGTCATCATTCATAATTTCTACCAGCACACCCGCAGGCTCAAAGCCGGCCAGTCGAGCCAAGTCAACCGTAGCTTCGGTATGACCGGCACGTCTCAATACGCCACCTGGTTTTGCTCTCAGTGGGAAAATATGTCCAGGGCGGCCTAAGTCTTGAGGTTTGGTATTAGGGTCTATTAAGGCCTGTACGGTTTTGGCGCGGTCATGAGCAGAGATACCCGTGGTACAACCCTGACCTATAAGGTCTACCGAAACCGTAAAAGGCGTTTGGTGTAAAACAGTATTGTCTTCGACCATTAAGTTGAGCTTAAGCGCATCTGCACGTTCTTCAGTAATAGGAGCGCAAATAAGCCCACGGCCGTATTTGGACATAAAGTTGATAATCTCGGGAGTGACATTAGCCGCAGCCGTTACAAAATCACCCTCGTTCTCTCTGTCTTCATCATCTACAACAATTATCAGCTTACCTTGACGGAGATCTTCAAGTGCTTCTTCAATAGTATTAAGCATAAATGGGAATGTGAATTTACTATACTACAAAAGTACATCTATTTATTCGAAGTAGTGAAATCGCTTTAATTTATAGGGCTAAAGTCAATGCTTTTTTAACTTATGATTGATGAATGGTTGAAGGGCTAGCATCTTGCATAGAAAAATAGAAAGCGCCCCTCAAATGCTCAATATGAGGGGCGCCTAAATCAAATGACCTGAATTGCATGGTCCGGTTTGCATAGTCTTCATTCTCGCAGTGGCGTTCTGGAGAAAATGAATTTACGGGCCAATTCATTAGCACATGGAGTGTTAAGCTTCACTATGCAATGAGATATTATCTTATTGCTCTCTTAAAAATATTGCGAGTGATAAAGATACCTTTACCATCTTTTTCGCCGGCATCGCTCTCTACTCCGCTGGTGACGAATGTGAGCTCCCAGCCCTGGCTCGCCACCTCAGTAAGTTTGGCGGCGATAGCCGCATCATTGGAGGCTATATTTTGGAAGTTGATGCCCACTGCGCTGTAGAAGTTGAGCAGTTTGGTTTCGGTGATATCATCTACTTTTACGTCTTTTCTTTTGATATTACTTTGTCTTGATTTGCCGTCTTCTCTGTCTGCAGATATTTTGCTTACATCTATGCTTTCATTGCTTTCTACAATCATAGAGCGACCTACGCCCATTGGTACAATAGATTCTACTGAGGTGATAACCTTGTATTCATAGCGTTGTGACCAAGCGGCTAGACTTCCAGCCAAAATAAGTGCGGTTGTGAAAATAGCTTTCTTTATAAAAAAATTCTGCCCTTTTGATTTAAAATGGTTTAAACCCAGATTACGCATTAGACTCTTTATATAAAATTATTCTTGCTTCTAGTCCACTTCAATAGCTCAAAAACCATAATTTATTATGCTTTTTTCACTATTTTGTGGATTATTTGCCATAATAATTTTCTTTTAAATTCCTAATGCGTAATCTGGGATTAACCGGTTGGTCACAATAAATATAAAGCAATTTTCCCCGTAAAACGTACCATTGTGCGTCTCAACAATTTGTTTTTTTTTAAAAAAAAGAGCCACACAATTGTGTGGCTCTACATCAATGTATTAATAATGTTTATTTTTTATTCTCCAAACACCAATTTCTAGCATTCACAAATGCCTCTAACCAAGGTGTAACTTCGTCTTGACGACCAGCTGGGTAATTCGCCCAGTTCCATTGGAAAATCGAACGCCCAATGTGTGGCATCGTTACCAAATGACGCCCTGTAGCGTCACAAAGCATTGCTGTGTTGAAATCAGAACCGTTTGGATTGTGTGGATATTGCTCGTATGCATATTTTGCAACGATGTTGTAGTGATCTTCAGATTTTGGTAAACGGAAACGACCTTCACCGTGTGAAATCCAAACGCCTAATGTTGTTCCTGCAAGGGATTTCAACATAATCGAATTATTCTCCTGCACTTTTACAGAAACAAAATTCGATTCGTGCTTGCCAGAAATATTGTGGTGCATTTTTCCGTGAACATCATGTTCTGGATTGATTAATTCCAATTCCATGAACAACTGACAACCATTACATATTCCAACCGACATTGTATCAGGGCGCTTGAAGAAATTCTCCAACGCTTTTTTCGCTTTCTCATTGTACAAAAATGCACCAGCCCAACCTTTAGCTGAACCTAATACATCTGAGTTGGAGAAACCACCCACCGCACCGATGAATTGGATGTCTTCTAATGTCTCACGACCGGAAATCAAATCTGTCATGTGTACATCTTTTACATCAAATCCGGCTAAGTACATTGCATTGGCCATCTCACGCTCGGAGTTAGAACCTTTCTCACGGATAATCGCCGCTTTTGGTCTTGAACCAACATTTTTAATGTCTCCCTGAGTTTGTCTAAGATGACCTGTAAAATGCTTAGGGAATACAAACGCCAACGGTTGATTTTTATAATTCTTATAGCGCTCATCAGCCATACCGTTTTTAGATTGTTTTTGATCTAAAAGGTAAGATGTTTTGTACCACGTGTCACGTGTCTCAGCGACATTGAAAGCAAAGGTATCCGCATTGTTTTTGAAAGTTACTTCTGTCCCTTCGATCGCTTGACCGATTTTCACTGCGTTGATTCCAGCTGCTGATAGTGCATTTTCAAATGCTGTATCGTCTTTCGCTTGCAAAACAACAGCAATGTTTTCGTTGAACAATGCTTTTACTGTATCTGCTTCTCCTAATCCAGATAAATCGTATTGAGCCGCCAAATTCACATCCGCAAAAGTCATTTCCAATAGGGTAGTGATTAAACCACCAGAACCTACGTCGTGACCTGCAGCGATTTGACCAGCCTGAATTAAATCTTGGATGGTGTTGAATGCTTTTTTGAAGTAAGCAGCATCTTGTATCGTTGGCACTTCTTGACCAATCTTGTTTAAGATTTGAGCGAATGAAGAACCACCTAATTTGAAGCT
>DATGQB010000260.1:0-3057 GCA_035304405.1 Edaphocola sp. | reverse complement strand
AAATAGCTTATCTGGTATTATGGGCATCTGCTCTTGCGAAATAGCAAAAATGGCACCTACTTCTTCCCCATTCAAATATTCGATTATCGATTTTTCGAATGGTAAAATCTTACTCACTCCCTCACTTTCGATTGATACTTTCGCTGCTTTCAAATCTTCAATTGTCAATTTCTTTCTATTAGACAATGTGCCACTTGCAACTGTGAGCGAAACATATATAGAATCGCTTTGCGGACACAGATAGGACTGTAACACAATCTTATCATCGACATTGGTCAAATCGATTTTTGTCACCTCTTTTTTGCAGCTTGCAATGGCTACGCAAAGTGCGAGTAAAAGTCCCAGAAATGTATAACTGTGTTGCATCGAATCTTAAAATTTAAAAGCGTATGTAATAGAAGGAATAAAGGGAAAGACAGTGTATTTATAGAGCCTAGTATCCGTTAACCCATTAGTAACTTTAGATTCTACGTTATAAAAGAACGGATTTTGCCTGTTGTAAATGTTATAAAAACTTATTTCCCAGGTGCGCAAACCACGCTTCTTTTGTTTGATAAACTGAATACCTATATCCATTCTATGATAGGTCTCTGCCCGATATTCGTTGCGCTTGCTGTATTCTGTAATAGACTTTGTTTGCGTATACGAATGCATACTGCCATCAGGATTTGGGGATAGGACGTAGTTAACGTCGTAGACCGGCAAATAAATTGGATTGCCCGAAGCTAGTGTAAACAGTGCATTGATTTTAATCTTGGGGCTTAGTTGATAAAACCCGACCAGACTCAAATCATTTCTTCTATCAAAATGCGGATAATACCAATGTCCACCATTTATTTCAGCCATTCTATATTTTGTCCAGGCTAATGTATAAGACGCCCAGCCACTAAATCTACCTTTATTCTTTTTCAACATTAATTCTGCACCATAACTCTTACCATTCCCGGTAGTAATATTTTCCTCAAAAGGTACATTTTCGACTTCCGGAGCTGTAAAGTCATCAATAATCATAAAAGATGCACCTTCTTTGTATGCAATCACGTTTTGCATTTGTTTGTAATATCCTTCTATCGACATTGAGATATCTGCATTTTGGAAATCGCTAAAAAATCCAAGGCTATACTGCCTCGCTGTTTGAGGCTTTATGCGACTCGAAGCCGGCACCCAAAGGTCGGTAGGCAAACCAATGCCTGTAGATGTCAACAAGTGCATATACTGGTTCATTACGGTATAATTGGCTTTAATAGCACTTGCATCACCAACCATAATTCGCGAACTGATACGTGGTTCCAATTTAGCATAAGTTTTGCCTTCTGAGCTAAAGGTGGATAATCTTACTCCCATATTTGCCGCCCATTTTTTTGTAATGAACCATTCATCATCAACATAAAAATTATGCTCATCACTTTCATAAATCTTGAAACCGTTTGTGCTCGTACTCCCTGATTCTTTTTCGACAATAGCGTTGGGCTTGAAAAAATGATGTGTAAACTGATAACCGAAGCGGAGCGTATTATTGATGGAACCATAATAGGTAAAATCAACCTTTGCGCCCAAATCTTCAATTGCAGATAAATAGCTAAGCGAATACGGGACATTATCTATGTTTTGCCAATTGCCAATTTGCATTTTATAATTGCTATAATTGACGGTAAGATTACTAAACAATTTTGGCTTAAAAATATGATTCCAGCGCAAAGTTCCCGTCACATTGCCCCATCCAAAATTCACATTAGACAATTCATAATTGTCTTTTGCTCTCGAATAAAATTTATCCCTCCCAAAATAGCCACTCAGAAAAAGGTCATTTTTATCGTCAATTTTATAATTTAATTTGGCATTAAAATCATAAAAATAATAGCCCATACTTAAACCATCATTGTAATGTCTTATTATCGGATTGGCTATTATATCTGCATAAGAACGGCGGGCAGAAACTAAAAAAGAAATTTTGTCTTTAAGTACCGGCCCTTCGAGCATCAGTCTTGAAGATAATAGCCCTATACCATATTCCCCTTTATATTCCTGCTTATTACCATCCTTCATGGTCATATTCAAGACAGAAGATAACCTACCTCCATATTTGGCAGAATAACCGCCTTTAATGAACGCTACATTTTTCAATGCTTCGCCATTAAATGTAGAAAAGAAGCCAAACAAATGACTGGCATTATACACCACAGCATCATCAAGAATGATTAGGTTTTGGTCAGTACCACCACCACGTACATTAAAGCCACTACTACCCTCCTGCCCCTTTTGCACACCAGGCAAGAGTTTTATAAATTTCAAAACATCCTTTTCTCCCAATAAAGAAGGCACATTCTTTATCTGCGCTACATCAATTTGGTATGTTCCCATATTTGTCTGGGCTGCTGATTTTGCAGATGCCACTACTTTTACTTCTTCAATTTGATGCGAAGGATTGAGCGCCAGATTCATGCTCAGGTCCTGATTCAAGCTAACCTGATAAATGGTATCTCCACTACCGGGAAAAGCCACCCTGATAGTATACTCACCCGAAGGTAAAGAAAGGGAATAAAAGCCATATTCATTTGCATGGGTAATAATATTAGCGCTATTAACGCTTATTAAAGCTCCTGAGAGCTTTTCTCCAGACTCATGTTCTATGACAAAGCCACTTAATGTAAATCGCTGTTGTGCAAGGGCAGGAATCCAAGCCAGCAAAAACAACAATGTAAGGGAAACAGGGCTTACCTTAATTTTCATATATAAAAAATCACTACTAACCGACTAAAATATGAGGGGCAAATGTAAAGTTTACCCCCCTTTTTTCATATTTTGGTTTTACGACAAAACAAATATGAAAGATGGAAAATACGAAAAAATAATTTAGTCGGTCAGCCAATTTTCAAACAATTATTGGATTTTATACCAAGAAACAAGTTTGATGGCTTAGTAATCAAACACCAATCAGACCGATATTACAAGACCTTTGACTCCTGGACACAGCTCTCAACGATGCTCTTTGGCATACTAAGCCGTTGCGATTCTATGGGTGAAATCTGCGATGGGATGCAGGGTTTGGCAGGAAAA
>DATGQB010000259.1:0-3027 GCA_035304405.1 Edaphocola sp. | reverse complement strand
GTATTTACCAATCACCACTGCGGCTATGGTTCTGTACAAAGCGTCAGCACCCCCACCAACAATTACCTGCTTGAGGGCTTCTGGGCAAAGAATAATGCGGAGGAAATTCCTATTCCGGGACTGACGGTCACCTTTGTTAAAAAGATAGAAGATGTAACGGCTATCATCAACAAGGTACTTAACGATGATATGACCGAAGAGCAAAGAGAAAAAGCTATCAAAACCCAAATCGCGCATCTGGAAGGAGCCTACAAGCACCTCTATGGCTATGATGCAGAGGTAAAGCCTTTTTACAATGGCAACGAATATTGGGTAACACTCACTCAAAAGTTTGAAGATATTCGGCTAGTGGGCTTTCCACCAAACGGCATCGGCAAGTTTGGCGGGGATACAGACAACTGGATGTGGCCCAGACAAACAGGAGACTTTGCCATATTCAGAATTTATGCCGGCGCAGATAACAAGCCTGCAAAATATAGCCCCAACAACAAACCCTACAAAGCAGAGAAGTACTTTACCATAAACACTTCAGGTGTAAAAGAGGGTGATTTCTCGATGGTATATGGCTTCCCTTATGTGACCAGACAATATATCAGCTCCAGCCAGCTAGACCAAATCATCAGTATTAGCAATCCTATCAGAATTGAAGCGCGTAGAATAAAACTGGGCGTTTGGGATGAAGCCATGCGCCAGGACAAAGATATATTCTTGAAATATGCCTCCAAACAATCCTCTATAAGTAACGGATACAAAAAATGGCAAGGCGAATTGAGAGGATTGGCTATCAACGACGTATATGAGAAAAAACGCAACTACGAACGCAGGCTCTTGGAGTATTCGGTAGGAGACACTAGTGCCATGAGCCCGAAAATGGTTCTGAGCCAAATTGATGCTGCTGTAGAGGCCAATAATAGCTACCTGAGAGCTTCTGAAGCAATTAGTGAAACTGTATTGGGCATAGAGCTGGTGAGACAAGCGGCCAGCCTGCAACGTATATTGAATATACACCGTAAGGGCATCAGTGGGCAGGCACTATTGGATACGCTCGCCAAACTTAAACCGCAGGCGGAAGGCTTTTACAAAAATTATAGCCCAGAGGTAGATAAGCAATTGTTTGCTGCACTAATGCCATTTTATTATATGCAACCAGGCCTAGCAGTACCTCCAAAATTCAGAGCTATGTATGCAGAAAACGGCAATAGTTTTGAGAAATGGGCGAATAATGTTTTTGGACAAAGCTCTTTAGTATTCCCGCAGTCGGCATACAGATACTATGACGAGCCAGAGGCAGCAGATACCTTTGCCATTAAAAATGACCCTGCCTACCGCATCTACGAGGTGGTAGCACAGTGGAACCAGGAAAAGATAGCACCTGGCATGGAAGCGTTCAAAAAGCGTATGGCAGTGCTGGAAAGAGCGTATATGAAACATCAGTTGCACTATATGAAGTCTGAAAGAAACTTCTTCCCAGATGCTAACCAAACGCTGAGACTAACATACGGACCGGTTAAAGGTATTCAACCGCAGGGTAGCGATACCTATTCATACATCAGCACTCTTGACGATGCGGTGGCCAAACACAACCCAGATATAGAAGAGTTTAACATCCCGGCTAAACTAAGAGACCTGCATGCCAGAAAAGACTATGGTCGCTGGAGCAGTAATGGCACCATGCCGATAGCTTTTGTGGCCGGTAATCACACCAGTGGGGGCAACTCAGGTAGCCCGGTGCTTAATGCCAAAGGTGAACTCATAGGTATCAACTTTGACCGTATTTGGGACGGTACGATGAGCGACTTGTATTTTGACCCCAATCTTTGCAGAAATATTTCTGTGGACATTCGCTATGTACTCTTCATCATAGAAAAGTATGGAGAAGCTTCATGGCTGTTTAAAGAACTGAAATTGGCAAAATAGCCTGAAGGCAAGGAGACCTGAGGCAGAGACCCTATAAAGGAAAGGCAGCAGGCTTCCAAGCAATAAACGATATTGAAAAAACACAGGCTTCGTTCTTAGCGAAGCCTGTGTTTTTTAGCAGTATAATAGGACATCATATAACTAGCAAGCACCATAATAATTAAGAAAATGATTAGCTTTTGGGAAAAAGAAAGCCTGTTGCATTACGATATAATTGTGGTGGGTGCAGGCATTGTAGGATTGCAAACAGCCATTCAAATAAAAAAAAGAAAACCTCAGTGGAATGTACTCGTGCTGGAACGCGGCCTGCTACCCTCAGGCGCGAGTACCCGCAACGCAGGCTTTGCCGCAACAGGCAGCCTATCGGAGCTGGTATCTGATGTAGCACATAGCAGTCATGAGGAGATTTACAAGCTGTTTTCACAAAGGAAGCAAGGGCTGGACTTCTTGCGCAGGCAGCTGGGCGATGCGGCCATTGGATATACACCCGAGGGCAGTTATGAGCTACTCTACCCTTCTGAAGCGGGAGTGTTGGAGCATATTGACTTTTTCAACAAGCTACTGGGAGCCTTAAATCCCAAAGGACCTATATTTACTATTCAGACAGAGAAAATCAAAACATTTGGCTTTAATAGCACCAATTTCGCATATTGTGTGAGCAATGCCACGGAGGCGGGATTGCATACCGGCAAGCTGCTCAATAGTATGACGGAGCTGGCCACAAGCGAAAAAATTGCCATCAGGACGGGTGCAGAAGTAGTAGCTATCGAAGAAGAAGGTCAATCGGTATGTGTACAGGTGAAAGACCCGGCAAGAGGCTCAACACTAACATTCAGCGCAGCACAAGTGGTTATATGCACTAATGCCTTTGCCAAACGTTTTTTCCCGGAAGCGGATGTGCAGCCGGGGAGAGGTCAGGTGTTGATTACGACCCCTATGGAGCGTGTACCATTTAAAGGAATCTTTCATTTTGAACAGGGTTATTATTACTTCCGTAATGTAGGCAACAGAGTACTGCTGGGCGGAGGGCGCAATAGAGATTTTGAAGGAGAGAGCACTACCGAGCTGGCATTGCATGATGAGATACAAAAGCATCTGGTGCATATACTG
>DATGQB010000258.1:0-3672 GCA_035304405.1 Edaphocola sp. | reverse complement strand
AAGTCTTTAATCACCTTATGAGGGACAATAGTTCACCTCTATTCTCTTTAGGTTTTCGAATATCTTTTCTTGAAAATGCTGAATAGTGCTCCAAAATTTTCGAAAGTAAATTTACATACAAATCTAATAGTGAGGGACAGCGACGAAAAGCCCGCAGCAGTGCGTAACAAAGTGGAGCGCTGCGAGGACTTGCAGTTAATGGCCCGACCCGCCGCCTAAATGGGGCAGGTGCCTAAATTAGGGCTACATAGTGGAGAGTAGCATGGGGCCTAAAGGGGCTGCGGCGGGGCACGCCCAAAATAAAAAAAAGCCCAAACAGCATACATGCCTGGGCTTGATGAATATTATTAATACGGGAAATTAAATCAGACCTTCTCGAATCAAATCATGCAGATGCACCATTCCTGCGTACTGACCCTGATGGGTAACAACGAGTTGTGTAATGTTGTTCATGCGCATTTGCTCCAGTGCCGACACCGCCAAAGTGTCCTCCTCAATAGTTTTAGGATTGCGGGTGCATATGTCCATGGCTTTGAAATGGCGCACATCGTCATGCCTTTCTAGCATACGGCGCAAGTCGCCATCAGTAATAATGCCAATGACACTATTATTGTCTAATACCACCGTGGCTCCCAATCGGTTGGAAGAGATGGATAGGATTACTTCTTTTAGGTCTGCCTCCGGGCCCACAAACGGGCGGGCATTCTGACTGCTCAGGTCTTTTACGCGCAGGTACAAGCGCTTGCCTAGCGCACCTCCCGGGTGGAAGCGAGCAAAATCTCTGGCCGAGAAACCTTTTAATTGAAGCAAACACACTGCCAGGGCATCGCCCATGACCATCTGAGCCGTAGTGCTGGTAGTAGGGGCAAGATTGTTGGGGCATGCCTCATGGTCGATAGTGGTATCGAGAAAAATATCACACTGCTGCGCCAGATAGGAAGCCTCATTGCCACAAATGGAAATAATTTTGTTGCCAAAATTGCGAATGAGCGGAATCAGCGCTTTGATTTCCGGGCTTTCACCACTTTTGGAAATAATAATGGTGATGTCTTGTTGCTGAATCATGCCCAAATCGCCATGAATAGCATCGGCAGCGTGCATAAACAGAGCCGGTGTGCCGGTAGAGTTCATGGTAGCAACTATCTTTTGGGCAATAATGGCGCTCTTGCCTATTCCGGTAATCACCACACGACCGGTGCAAGCATGCAAGGCATTTACTGCCTGTTCAAACCGCTTATCTATCCGCTGCATCATTCCCTGAAGTGCAGCCACCTCGGTAGCAATGGTGTCTTGGGCCAGCTTTACTAAATTGATATTTGACGACATATATGAGTGGGCAAAATTACGGCAAAAAAACAACAAGCCCTTGCTTTGGACAGCTCCTAAATGTCAAAGCTTTTCAAAAGCTTAGGCGAAGAGCTTGTGGCATTTTTTTATTATCTTGCAGACCTCTTGCCGTTATTAGCAAGAGTTACATTTTTGGAAAAAAATCAATCAGCATATGTCGCTTACAAAATTGAGCAATTACGTAGCGGGTCAGTGGGTACCGGCTACTGATAATGGAACCACATTGTATAATGCTATTACCGGCGAAGCGCTGTTTGCAGCCGATAGCAACAATGTGGATATTGAACAAATGTTGCAATACGGCAGAAAAGTAGGTAGCGCCGCGCTAAGAAAACTAACTTTTCATCAGAGAGGTCGCCTCTTGAAAGAGCTGGCCTTGTATCTGCTGGCTCGCAAAGAAAAATATTATAAATTGTCGGCATTTACCGGTGCTACCCGCGCAGATAGCTGGGTGGATATAGAAGGCGGTATTGGTAACCTTTTTGCAAATGCCTCGCTGCGCCGTCAGTTTCCAGATGAGACTTTTTATATAGATGGTGATGTGGCCCCGCTTTCGAAAGGTGGTACCTTTATTGGTCATCATATCATGGTGCCAAAGAGAGGAGTGGCTATCCATATTAATGCTTTCAACTTCCCGGTATGGGGTATGTTGGAAAAAATAGCCGTAAACTTTATGGCCGGTGTGGCGGCAGTAGTAAAGCCCGCTACACTTACTTCTTACCTTACAGAAGCCGTGGTAAGAGATATTATTGAGTCTAAAATTTTGCCAGAGGGTGCGCTACAATTGATTTGTGGTTCTGCCAGAGGTATACTGGATTATATCCAAAATGGTGATACCGTTACCTTCACCGGCTCGGCATCTACCGGAAAAATGCTTAAGGCTCATCCCAAACTGATAGAAGAGGCAGTCTCTTTCAATATGGAGGCAGACTCGCTCAACTGTTCTGTTTTGGGTACAGATGTAATGCCTGATAGTCCGGAGTTTGACATTTTTATCAAAGAGGTAGCAAGAGAAATCACCACCAAAGCCGGTCAGAAGTGTACTGCAGTGCGTAGAATCATTGTGCCACAAGACAGGGTAGAAGAAGTGCAGATAGCACTAGGTAAGAGACTGGCAGGCACTGTGATTGGTGATCCAAGTGTGGAAGGCGTACGCATGGGTGCCTTAGCCGGACTGGGTCAGCGGGAAGAAGTGTTGGAAAAAATAAATGAACTTAAAGCCAGTCAGCAAATAGTAATTGGTGATTTGGAGCATTTTGAAGTAAAAGGTGCTGATAAAGAGAAAGGAGCATTCCTGCCACCAATAGTGTTCTACAATGATAATCCGTTTGAGAAAACTGCGGTGCACGATATCGAAGCCTTCGGCCCTGTAAGCACTATTATGCCTTATCGTGATATCGAAGAGGCAGCAGAGCTGGCAAAAATGGGTAAAGGCTCATTGGTTAGCTCTATCGTAACTTATGATGATAGTCTGGCCAAAGCTTATACTTTAGAAGCAGCCTGTATGCATGGTCGTATTCTGGTACTGAACCGCGATTGTGCCAAAGAGAGCACCGGTCACGGCTCACCTATGCCATTGCTCATACATGGGGGGCCGGGCAGAGCCGGCGGTGGCGAAGAGATGGGTGGTGTGCGTGGTATCCTGCACTATATGCAGCGCACCGCTATTCAGGGTTCGCCTACGACCATCACCGCTATTACCAATGTATATCAGCAAGGTGCCAAAGGCAATATCGATGGCATTCACCCGTTCAAAAAATACTACGAAGAGCTTAATGTTGGCGACCAGCTCATTACCGATGCGCGCACCATTACCTCAGAGGATATTGACCAGTTTGCAGCACTCAGCGGCGATAATTTCTATGCCCATAAGCGCGAAACCAATTTTGAAGGTACCATGTTTGATATGCAAGTAGCGCATGGCTATTTCATTATGAGTGTGGCTGCCGGTTTGTTTGTAGATAGTTATGATATGAATCCGGTATTACTCAACTATGGTATAGATGATTTGCGCTTTACCAAACCTGTGTATCCGGGTGCTAAGATTCATATTCGATTCACCTGCAAGCAAAAACTGCCCAATGACACTACGCCATCAGAAGACAATCCTAAGTCTAAAATCAAGCGCGGTATTGTGAAATGGCTGGTAGAAATGCTGGATGATACTGACGAGCCGTTGGTAGGTGTGGCCACCATTCTTACCATGGTGAAACTTAAGCAGCAAGATTAATAAATCAGATGCGCCATATTTAAAGTAGCATAGGGTCATGGGCCTTATGCTACTTTTTTATATTTTGGGGCGTGCCCCGCCGCCAACAGGGGCGC
>DATGQB010000257.1:0-3681 GCA_035304405.1 Edaphocola sp. | reverse complement strand
GAAGATGTAGTGCGCCACCGATTAGTGAAGTACATCATTCGTGCCTACGACCGTGAGTCGGAGCGCGAGGAGCAGCTGCGACAAAAGTATGCCCAGGAGCGTAAACAAAATTCTGCTAAGGAATAATCTCTTTAGTTTTCATGCATAATGAAGAGCTGTTTTTTGCAAAGCAGCTCTTTTTTTATTTTTTTGGCGTGCCCCGCCGCTGCTCAATTTTCGTTTGTATTGAGGTCGGGACTATTATCGGTACTGGTGTTTCCGTCTAAACCGGCCGGCGAGTAGGGCGAACTGCGTTCGCAACCTTCGCCTTATTGCAACATTTAGTTGCCATAAGACTCGCTTGTATTATATTTCCTCGCAGTCTTCCACTGCGCAAAGCTCCGTTATAGTCTGCTCCGGGCTTTCAGTTTCTCTCCCTCACGCGCGAGAAGCCTGCTTATACCCTCAAGGCCAAATTCTTGGGCGGATTGTAGGATAATCGCCGCCCAAAATATCCAAATGCGTACCTTTGTGGCTAAATTGCGTAGCAGTATGAATTTGGATAATAAAGTAGTAGCAATTACCGGAGCTTCTTCAGGGATAGGCAAAGCGCTGACTTTGGATGCTCTGCAGAGGGGAGCTAAGGTTGCCGTTTGTGCCAGAAGCATGGCCAAGCTACAAGGCATTTATGGTGATAGAGAAAATCTGTTGCTAGTAGCAGCCGATGTTTCAAAAAAGGAAGACTGTGAGCGATTTATCGCTGCTGCGACAGAGCGTTTTGGTGGCGTGGATGTCTTAATCAACAATGCCGGCAACAGCATGCGCGCCCTTTTTGCCGATGCTGATGTGAAGGTATTGGAAGAGTTAATGGCGGTCAACTTTTGGGGCACTGTGTACACTACCAAAGCTGCGCTGCCCAGTATCATCCAGCGTAAGGGTACTGTTGTGGGGGTATCATCTATTGCCGGCTACCGGGGCCTGCCAGGCCGCACCGGTTATTCTGCATCCAAATTTGCCATGCAAGGCTTTTTAGAAGCCTTGCGCACCGAGTTACTATATGAGAAGGTAAATGTGATGTGGGTAGCACCTGGCTTTACTGCATCTAACATTCGCAATACAGCTCTGGCTGCCGACGGCAATCCTCAAAAAGAGACTCCTTTGAATGAATCTAAGCTTATGACTGCTGAAGAATGTGCCAGTCGCATTCTCAATGGTATCGAAAAAGGTAAACGCACTATTGTGATGACTACTCAGGGTAAACTCACGGTGCTGCTCAATAAATTGATGCCCAAAATGCTGGATAAAATTGTATTCAGCCATTTTGAGAAAGAACCTGATAGTCCGCTAAAGCGCAAATAGTTCCGTCACCATTGCTGCTAGCGGGCTCTTGAGGCAATACTATTATCAAAATCATAAATATTAGACAATTTATTAGTCTATTAAGCTTTTTGTGCTCGTTTTGCTAGAATAGTACTACCTTTGCAGCCTCAAATTTAGAAATAGTATATTTAATGAACATTCGTAACATCGCCATTATTGCCCACGTTGACCATGGGAAAACTACATTGGTAGACAAAATTATTCACGCCACTCAGGTATTCAGAGGAAATCAGGAAACCGGAGAATTGCTGATGGATAACAACGACCTGGAGCGTGAACGTGGCATCACAATTTTGGCAAAAAATATTTCAGTAACATATAAAGGGGTTAAAATCAATGTGATAGATACTCCAGGCCACGCCGACTTCGGAGGTGAAGTAGAGCGCGTTTTGAAAATGGCTGATGGTGTAATCTTATTGGTAGATGCCTTTGAAGGACCAATGCCGCAAACGCGTTTTGTATTGCAAAAGGCTTTGGCTTTGGGACTGAAACCAATTGTTATTATCAATAAAGTAGATAAGCCTAACTGTCGTCCTGACGAGGTGCATGACAAGGTGTTTGACCTTTTCTTCCAGTTGGATGCTACAGAAGAGCAGCTTGATTTCCCGACGCTTTATGGTTCTGCAAAACAAGGTTGGTACAATACCAGTCTGGAGCCGGCAGAGAATATCAATGCCGTGCTGGATATGATTTTGGATAAAGTACCGGCACCTCAGGTTACAGAGGGTAATCTGCAACTGCAAATCACTTCTCTTGATTATTCTTCTTTCTTAGGTAGAATTGCTATTGGTCGTGTGAGCCGAGGTAGTATCAAAGAAGGCCAAAATGTGCAATTGTGCAAGCTGGATGGCAGCATGGTGCGCAATAAAGTTAAAGAGCTTTATGTCTTCGAAGGAATGGGTAAGAAAAGAGTAGAAGAGGTAAAAGCCGGTGATATTTGCGCGGTGGTTGGCATTAATGATTTTCAGATTGGTGAAACCATCGCCGATAATGAAAATCCAGAACCGCTACCGGTAATGGCTATCGACGAGCCTACCATGAACATGCAGTTTTCTATCAATAACTCTCCTTTCTTCGGTAAAGAAGGTAAATTCGTTACCAGTAGAAATCTGAGAGACCGTCTGATGAAGGAGCTGGAAAAGAATCTGGCACTGCGTGTAAAAGATACTGACGATGCTGATAAATTCCTGGTTTATGGTCGTGGTATCCTGCACTTATCTGTGCTTATCGAAACCATGCGTAGAGAGGGCTATGAGCTTACTGTAGGTCAGCCTCAGGTGATTACCAAAGAAATAAATGGGCAAAAATGTGAGCCTTTTGAAAATTTGGTGGTAGATGTTCCTGAAGAATTCAGTTCAAAAGTTATCAACCTGGTTACACAGCGTAAAGGTGAGCTGTTGATAATGGAATCTAAAGGAGAAATGCAACATCTGGAGTTTGATGTGCCTTCTAGAGGTCTGATAGGCTTGCGTTCGCAAATGCTAACTGCTACTGCTGGTGAGGCTGTTATGGCACACACTTTTGCAGAGTATAAACCTTGGAAAGGTCCAATTCCGGGCAGAAATAACGGTGTATTGATTGCTAAGCAAGCCGGTACGACTACTGCTTATTCTATCGACAAACTGCAAGACCGTGGCTCATTCTTTGTAGATCCGGGTGAAGAAGTTTATGCAGGTCAGATAGTGGCCGAGCATATCAAACCAGGTGATTTGCTGGTGAATGTTACTGAGGGTAAAAAGCTTACCAACATGCGTGCTTCTGGAGCGGATGCCGCAACAAACATTGCTCCTAAGATACAAATGTCTTTGGAAGAATGTATGGAGTATATTCAGCAAGATGAATGTATCGAATGTACTCCAAAAAGTATTCGCTTACGCAAAATATTGTTGGACGAGCATGAGCGTAACAAAGCAGCTAAGGCTATGAAAGCATAATCGCTTCTTGTATGATACAATGTAAATTCGGATGCTACTGTTATGTGGCATCCGTTTTTTGTTTCCTGCCTGATTTCAGGCACCTGGGCTGCTGCAAAATTTGAAATTTTGTATTAACATTACTTTGGACGTCGAGCTGATGATGAGACCGAGGTGCGGCAGCCAATATTATAAATAAAAAAAAGGACGCCAATTGTACCGGCGCCCTTATCTGCGTAAAATTTATTGTTGTCGGCCGTAGCCCCAATGTTCATCTTCGGTAAATACTTTATATCGTATTTGTACATTTTCCGGCGCATATACCACAATAGGAACTTTGCTGTTATAATTAATCATGATAGGTTGGAGATGCACAAAACTTTTAGTTTTAGGGCTGCCTTGCGGACAT
>DATGQB010000256.1:0-14873 GCA_035304405.1 Edaphocola sp. | reverse complement strand
AAAATCAGCAGCTACAGGATGAAATTCTTCAATGCGAATAATGCCCTCAATACCCATATTTTGAGTGATTTCTACAGCATTGGTACTCCAAGGAGTAATCATCGCCGCACGAGGACCTACAAAGTATTTTTGAATGCTGAGTTCGTCTAATTTTTTAGCGTTGCCGAACAGCCAATTCAATTTTGAAATGTCTTCTTGTGATAAAGAGTTAACGCTTTGAACACCATATACGATGTTCGATGGGTTCTCAAAGAAATGGATCATTATTGATATGTAATTGAGGGTTGTTTTGTTTAGCAAAATTACATAATTATTGTCTAAAATATTTGCTGCTCTCACACTGCTTCACTGGTCACTTTCATATTTATATTTGATATCCTGCGCCCTCATTTTCGGCCTTGCATATTATTTTCCCTTTTGGTTTTTTTTGGTGTGCCCGCCGCCGCATTTTTCGGGCGCTACTGCACCCTGATGGGCCGAGTACCGGGGGCGGGCAGGGGCGGCGGGCCGGGTGAACTGCGTTCGCAACCTTCGCCTAATAGCACCATCTAGTCGCTATTAGGCGAAGGTTGTATTTCAAGTCCTTGCAGTGCTGCATTGCATTACGCACGGCTGCGGGCTTTTCACTGCTATCCCTCACGCGCGCATAGGCGCCGTCACCACATATTTGGGAGTACAAAAAAAGACCGGCTTCAGCAGCCGGTCTTCATACTTTATTAAGCTAAGCATTAAGCTTGCTCTTTTAGTCTTTTAATGCGTTCTTCCTTATCTTCTTCCACACGCAGTGCATCAGACTTGTCTATATCAGACAGTAATGGTGCCGCCAGGAAGATAGAAGAATAAGTACCTGCCAATACACCTAATGACATTGCAAAGGCAAATCCTCTGAGTACTTCACCACCAAAGATAAATAGAATCACAGCGGTGATAAATACAGTGAATGAGGTCATTACGGTACGAGACAATGTAGCGTTAATCGCATGGTTGATTACAGTATCTCTATTAGCACTTGGCTCTCTGCGGAAGGTCTCACGGATACGGTCAAATACGATTACGGTATCATTCATTGAGAAACCAATTACAGTAAGCAATGCTGCAATAAAGTGCTGGTCAATCTCCAATGCAAATGGTACGATATTGCGGAAGAATGAGAACAATGCAATAGTAAACAAAGCATCATGCACCAGCGATACAATAGTTCCCACTGAATATTGCCATCTTCGGAAACGTACTAAGATATAAATAAAGATAGCAATGATGGAGTACAATGTTGCTTTCACCGCACCAGCTTTCAGGTCTTGAGAGATTAAAGCAGATACAGATTGAGTGCTTTGTACATATTTGCTGGCAAAGGTCGGTAAGTCCACATTTGCCGGAATCAATTGCTCTGCTTTCAGACCTTCGTACAGTTTTTCCAAAACTTTTTGCTCTGCATCTTTAGATTGCAGATTCATCATGTAGTCGGTGGTTACACTCAGCTGAGTACCGGTACCAACAGTTTTTACTACAGGACGGTTTTCTAAGTGTTTAGCCAGTTTTTCACGCACATCCTGAGTTTGATATTTTTGGTCAAACTGTATGGTATAAGCACGGCCACCTTTAAATTCCACACCATAGTCAAAGCCGTTGGCAAAGGCCGCCAATCCTGCTACGATAATGATACCGGAAATCACATAAGCCAATTTGCGTTTGCCCACAAAGTCATAGTTTGCTTTTTGGAACAGCTTTTTAGAGAACGATGTGAAGTATTTAAAGTGCTTACCTTTCTTAGCATAGGCATCAGTAATCATACGAGATACCATGATGCCTGTGAAGAGCGATAAGAGCAAGGAAATGATTTGGGTAGTAGCGAAACCTTTAATCGCACCCAGACCAAAATACAATAAGATAACAGCGGTAATCAAACTGGTAATGTGACCATCCAGAATAGGCGCATAGGAGCGTTTGTAACCTTTAGAAACAGCCTCATCTGGGGTATCACCCATAGACAATTCGTCTTTAATACGCTCAAAGATAATCACGTTGGCATCCACAGCCATACCAATACCCAATACGATACCGGCGATACCTGCCATGGTCAGGGTAGCACCTAAATTGGCCAAAATGCCGAAGGTGAACAACAGATTCAACAGTAATGCTATGTTGGCTACTATACCGGCAGTGTTGTAATACACCAGCATCAGAATGAAGATAACACCAAAGGCAGCGATGAATGATTTGATACCACCATCGATAGATTCAGCACCCAGGGTAGGTCCTACGATTTGCTCTTGAACGATTTTTGCAGGAGCAGGTAATTTACCTGTTTGTAAGATAGTAGCCAGTTCTGTGCCGGATGTTACATCAAAATTACCGGTGATAGAAGACATACCTCCGGTAATTTGGTTCATTACATTTGGCGCAGAATATACAAAGTCATCCAATACGATGGCGATAGGTCTGCCCACGTTATCACCGGTCAGTTTTGCCCAAATACCGGCACCTTGCTGGTCAAATTCCAGACTAACCTCAGCTTTACCAGTAGCATTAAAGTCGAAACGTGCATTTTTTACACGGTCTCCTTCCAGTTTAGCATCGTCTTGTCCGGGCACGGTTTTGATAGCGAATACACCGTAGATAGAGTTTTTCTTGCTGGATTTCTCTGCTGGACTAGCATATGGATTTTCACCCAACAGGAATTTGATATTTGAAGGGAATAATGCTAAAATTTCAGGATCGTTCAGCAATGCCAATACACGGTCTTTATTTTTATGTTGCACCAGACCCATGGCGTTGAAGTCGCCAGGCAAAGGTTGCATCAGTGCAAAGAAAGATTGCTCGGCGTTAGCCAGCTCTGCAGTTGCCGCATCTTTATTGCTGTCTTGAGCTAATGCACCTTCCAGCTCATTTAGTGTACCTGCCGCGGCAGTATCATTGCTTATGCTATCGCTTGTAGCCGGCTCAGCAGTTTGGGCGCTTGATTTACCTTCCAGTCTGGCAGTAATGATTTCATTAGCTTTGATTAAAGCATCCTGAATCTCAGTATTTTTCCATACCTCCCAGAACTGCAGTTTGGCAGTTGCTTGTAGGTAGTTTCTTACAGTTTCCGGATTCTTTACACCTGCCAGCTCAACAGTAATAATACCTTTTACTTTATCTAAGGAAATGGAAGGCTGCGCTACACCAAATTTGTCAATACGAGTACGCAATACATTGAATGTACGCTCAGTAGCATCATCTGCTTCTTTCTTGATATAGTTTACTACTGCATCATCAGAACTGGTGTTGGTGATGACATTTTGAGTTGGCTTGGCAAATAAAGGCGCCAAACGTCCATTAGGATTCACTTGCTTATATGCCTGTACAAACAAGTCCACATAGTTTTGAGGGCTTTGCTCGTACATAGCATGTGCTTTTTCTAAAGCTGCTAACAAACCAGGGTCTTTAGGGTTGATGGAAAGCGATTGCAATAATCCATCCAGTCCTACTTCCAGGGTTACGCTCATACCCCCTTGAAGGTCCAAACCCAGACCTAGTTCTTTTGATTTTAGCTCTTGATAGCTGTATTTCTGGCCCAAGAAGCTAAACGCCGTTTCATCGCGCAAGCTATCAATGATGTGAACAAATGCATTGTTCACCAGCTCTTCTTTTTCAACGCCTGTGGCATTCGGATACTTTTCATTTACTTCCTTCACTGCCATAGCATTGTACTTTGCATCCACATTTTGTGCGATGAAAGTAAATGATAATCTCCACAGTGAGAAGAGTATCAGAGCTGCGGTAAAAAACTTCACCAATCCTTTTAATTGCATACCAAATAAAGTGTTAGGATTTTAAAATAAAATTTTGATAAGGTCGCAAAGATAATGGTTAATCTCTAAAATGTTTTATATATTTTATCGTTTCCTTAGGGTTTTTTGGGCTAAATTTCGCATTTATCAACATTTGTTGAAAATTGTATCGGCATTTTACCGCTTCTAAAATAGCTGGCTCATCGGCATGGTTTACCTTTGTACTATAAAAAATTAAATACAGGTGAAGTTTTCGGTAGGGGATAAGGTGCTGATAAAGCACACCAAGGAAGAGGGAAAAATTGTGGCCATCCTTAATGAGCAAATGGTGGAAGTGGAGGTGCTCAACACCCGCTTCCCGGTTTTTACTGACGAGCTGGACCACCCGTATCTGGAATGGTTTACCAGCAAGAAAATGAACGCCCGCAAGCGTGCCCTTAGTCTGGATGATTTCCCTTCTGAGGTGCCGGCGAAAATTTATAGAGAGCATGCTCAACAGGAGCAGGGTTTTTTCTTTAGTTTGGTGCCGGTCTATTTCATTGAGGCGGACGGGGAAGAACAAATTGCCAGGTTCAAATTTTATTTTATCAATCAAACGGAATATACCATAAAGCTCAAGTATGACTGCTACTCCAACCTAGGTAAGGAGTTCGCATTGGGTACGGTTATTTATCCGTATCAACATCTTTATCTGCATCATGTGAAGTTTGATATGCTCAACGAGAAACTACGTTTCGAATTTGATATCAATAGTGTGGCTAAGGCCGCTGAGCAGAAGTTTTTAAACTGTGAACTGAAGCTCCAACCCAAAGTGGTATTGAAAAAGTTGTATCAGATGGAGCAAAAAGGTGAGCCCGTTTGGTCTATGCTGTTAGCTCGGGATTTTCCTACCGTTCAGGTAGCAGATTTGGATGCAAAGAAGCTTTTTGCGCCTAGTCCCCGACCGGCCAACAGCTATCAGTTTAAGCCCAGAAGGGCTAAGGCTGCGGAGATAGATTTGCATATTGAACAACTGGTTACGGATTATCATCAAATGTCTAATGCCCAAAAGTTGGATGCACAATTGTTGGCTTGTGAGCAGGCGGTTTTGGATGCGGTACAGCAACAGATGCCCTCTATTATCATTATTCATGGTATTGGCACGGGTGTTTTACGCACAGAGGTGCATCAGTTATTGAAGCGTATGCGCGCCCAAGTGCGGCATTTTGAAAATAAATACAGTCAAAAGTATGGCTTTGGGGCTACGGAGGTATTTTTAAGATTATAACTAGGCCCCCGCCCATACACGGTACATACCAGAGGGGTGATTATCTGGCTTCGCGGGCATAAAAAAAGATTCATCATTTGATGAACCTTTTTTACTAAATACAATTTTATTAACCCAGATAAGATTTAAGAGAGCCACTATAGCGGGCTTTTTGTAAGCGCTTGATGGCACGCTCTTTAATCTGACGAATACGCTCTTTGGTAAGGTCGTATTTCTTGCCAATTTCCTCAATAGTAGGTCCATTATCGCCTTCCAGTCCAAAGTAAGAAGAGATGATTTCGGCTTCGCGCACGCTCAGAGATTTAAGAATGCGTTGAATTTCAGCTTTCAGTGAATCTTTCATCACATCATCATCTGTGTCGCTGCTACCTTCGAGCAAGTCGCCCATAGCCACATCCTCAGCTTCATGTACCGGAGCGTCCAATGAGGTATGGCGGCTATTGCTGCTGAATATATTGGCAATCTCAGTTTCACTCATTTCCAGGATAGATGCCAGTTCTTCCGTACTTGGTTCGCGCTCGTTTTCCTGTTCGAAAGCGATATATGCTTTATTGGCCTTGTTATAAGTGCCGATTTTATTTTGAGGCAGGCGCACCAAACGACCTTGCTCTGCCAATGCTTGCAGAATACTTTGTCTGATCCACCATACAGCGTAAGAAATGAATTTAAAACCTTTGGTTTCGTCGAAGCGTTGTGCGGCCTTAATCAAACCTAGGTTACCTTCATTGATTAAGTCGCTAAGAGATAGACCCTGATGTTGGTACTGTTTGGCCACAGATACCACAAAACGCAAGTTAGCCTTCACCAGTTTTTCCAAAGCAAGTTGGTCACCCATGTGAATCTTCTGAGCTAGAATCGTCTCTTCTTCAGGAGTAATCATCGAAATACGGCTAATCTCTTGTAGGTACTTTTCTACCGCTTGCGAGTCACGATTGGTAATCTGGGTAGCTATTTTAAGCTGTCTCATATATGAATTGGTTATTTTTTTACGAAAATTGTCTATATTTGATGCCCAATACAGCCCTTTCGTTAATGGCTGTAAAAGTATAGTTCATTTTTTTTATTTCAAAGCTCCTGAAACAATTTATCTGTTAAAATAATCAGGAATTTTCTTACCTTTCTCCCCGCAAAAATTGTTCCAAACTTTAGCTTACCGGTAGGGTACTTTTTGGCAGTAATTATCGTCAGCTTTTGCGGCCTTTCATGATGATAAACGCCGAAAGCTCCCGAATGCTATACCTGCACTCTTCTTTTAACTTTAATTTTTGAGCCTGCAAAGATATAAAATATGGCTATCATACCCAAATGTACTATAGGTTTCGCTTATAGGCCGATTGACACCGTCTAAACCGCAGGATTGGGAGTTTTGAACGAAAGGTGGGACACAATGATGCCTGCCATCACACATCGGCGACAGCAGCTTGATTTTGCTTTTTGCAATTATATTTTTGCAGTAGAAGGAATCTACTTTAATCGTTCTAATACGCCTTTTCGCTTTACGATATTCTTATAGTCCCATTGGATATTTCGGCTTTTTTCCAGCCACCGCTCAAGCGCAGTTCGCTCTATTTCTTCAGGCGCATTATAGAAAATTGAGGCATCTTTAAATTTTTTGCCCAGTACATTTAATGCTGGTTCTTCAAAATCAGCTCCACTCCAAAACATTAGACGTACGCCTTTTTTCTCCACGCTGTAGCCAGTTATTGGGTTGTAGTCCAGAAACCACACGGGGTGACCATGCCATAATTTGCTATTGGCATCCGGCAAGCCTGCATTAAGTATAGAGGCTAGTTGCTCGCAAATGGTTCTGTGTTCGGCGCTCAGCCCTTCATTGTATTGGCGAATGTCTTCCGGTAAATTTGGATTCATGGCGATATGATAATATGTTTATGAATCCAAATTTACGCCATCTTCTTTATTATTCTGTCAATGGTATTGAGATTTCGGGAGGTAAACTGGTCTTTAAGCACTTTTCGACCCAGCACTTTTCCGAAATCGGAATCCAGGGTCTTGCCTTTAGGTATTCGCCAAAAAAAATGTTCATCCACCAGGCTGCCTTGCTCCTCAGATGCTTTCTTTGAAGCTTTAAATAGGACATTAAGTTGAGTGCCGATATTTTTCAATCCAATAAAACAGTATATATGCCAGCTCTTATCCTCTTCAAAAGGTACTAGGGAGCGCATGTGTAAGAGTGCCTCTTTATCAACAATAAAGAGATGAGCCTCGTATTGATAAGTCTCACTCAGTTGTTTTTCCAATAGGGGCTTAAGTGCTTCAGGGTCGCTGTCCGAATTGAAGATGATATTTCCTGAGGCCAGCACACTACTCACTTGCTGCATGCCGGCAGTGGTAAAAAGGCCACAAACATCGGCCATCTTCATATTGGTGCCTTTTACATTTACTCCTCTAAGTAGGGCACAGTATTGCTTAGAGTGTGTGTTTTGGACAGTCATACTGGAATTTGATTTGTAGACATAAGTACAAAAAAAAGCCCAAACAATGCGATTTGTTTGGGCTTTTGGTATTTTTTTTTGCTAAGCGTGAGCAACGGCTTCTTTGTCAACGCTCCAGCTACCAATATTCGGGAATCCCCATTTGTCGGCGCTTGCAAATGCAAAGTCCATCTTGTAGCGTTCCGGAATGTTTTCTTCTCTTAAGAACTGACCTACTTTGTATGATGGGAATATCTCTTCATAGCTTTGCATAGAATTGAGCGAAATACGACGATAGATATGAGAGCGAGTCAGCTCGTCTTTAGAGCTTAGCCCTGCAGCGCCTAATAGTTCTACCACATTCTCTACAGTATATTTGTGATACTGCGCTACACGTACTTTTTTGTCTTCTACAACCAAGCCTACAGACAATGACTTGTCTTGAGTAGCCACACCCACAGGACATTTGTTGGTGTTACATAACAATGCCTGGATACAGCCTACGGCCATCATCATTGCGCGGGCAGAGTAGCAGGCATCTGCACCCAGTGCCATAGCACGCACGATATGGAAACCACTGGTAATCTTACCTGAAGCTAAAATTGCAATATGCTTTTTAATGTCCAAACCGGTAAGAATGTTGGAAACGAAATCCAAACCATCCAGCAATGGCGCACCCACATAGTTGGAGAACTCTTGCGGAGCTGCACCCGTACCACCTTCACCACCATCTACAGTGATAAAGTCAGGATAGGTATCCAGTTCCATCATCGCTTTACAGATGCTGATGAATTCAGATTTATGACCAATACATATTTTGAAACCTACAGGTTTGCCACCACTTAATTCGCGTAATTTCTTAATGAATAATATCAATTCTCTTGGAGTTGAGAACGCTGAGTGGTATGGAGGAGATGCTACCAATGTACCCGGCTCAATAGCACGGATTTGAGCAATCTCAGGGGTATTTTTAGAAGCGGGAAGAATACCTCCGTGACCAGGCTTCGCACCTTGAGAGATTTTGATTTCGACCATTTTCACATTGTCCAACTGAGCTTTTTCAGCAAACAATTTCTCGTCAAAATTGCCGTTTTTGTCTCTACAACCAAAGTAACCGGTACCGATTTGCCAAATGAGATCACCACCGTGTTTTAGATGATAAGGGCTCAAACCACCCTCACCGGTATTATGAGCAAAGCCACCAATCTTAGCTCCGGCGTTCATGGCTTCTACCGCATTAGAGCTTAATGAACCATAACTCATCGCTGAGATGTTGAAAATGCTGAGTGAGTAGGGCTTTTTACAGTCTTTGTTACCTACCAGCACGCGTGGATTGTGATCCAAAGTTTTGAAGTCTTTAGGAGCGATTGAGTGACACATCCATTCATAACCCTCAGCGTACACATCCAATTGGGTACCAAATGGCATTGTGTCATTTTCTTTTTTAGCACGCTGATAAATGGTAGAACGGTCAATTCTGCTGATGGGGCGACCATCTATATCAGACTCAATGAAATACTGATAGATTTTTGGACGCATGTCTTCCATAAAAAACCTCAAACGACCAAACACCGGGAAGATACGCATAATCGAGTGCTTGGTTTGGTACATGTCGTAATACCCCAAAATGGTGAGTACTAACAAAATGGCAAAAAATACGGACCAGTTTTTGTTTAAGAAAATGGTAAGTGCCAGAGTACCAATGAGTAATAATGTAGATACAATTACAAATCCCTTGCGCATGATATTTGTCTATATTCTGTCGATTCTTAATTAAAGTGCGAACTTATAATTTATAAACAACTTAAAAAAATAAAAATGCCGGGATTGAAATATTTAGCAAAAAATAAGGTACCGCCATCCCTTTTTATGACGCTAAAGTATCTCGGCACCAAAGCTTAATGGCAGTAAATTTCCGGCGTCCTGAATGCGATAAACTGCACCTTTCGGACTGCAAAGATAAATAGGGAAGGTGTTGTCCTGGCGATGAATATACTCTGTAATGCTTTGCCTGCATATCCCACACGGACTGATTACTTGCTCGAGGCCATGAGCTGTGTGGGTATTTCTGTAGTAGGCCACTGCCATAGCAGTTATTTTTTCACTAGGATATTGAGCCGATACCACGCTTAATGCACTGCGCTCTGCACATATGCCTGCTGGAGATGAGGCATTCTCCTGATTGCTGCCTTTGATGATGAGACCATTAGCTAATCGGACTGCTGCGCCGACCTGAAACTGCGAATAGGGGGCGTATGCCAAATCTTCGGCTGCTTTCATCGCTTGCAGCACTAGCTCGGCTTCTTCCGGGCTCAACTCGCTATAATGATCAAATGTATCGTATGAAAACTGAAAGGTAGCCATGGCTTTTGCTCCAATGTAATGCAAGTTACGAAAAATTTGTAATACAAATCCGTGGTTTATAATGGAATCATTTTGTTGATATCTGATTTTTACGTTGTAGGTATTAAAGCTTAAGCGAGGCGCATGAAAGAGAAGTGGGATGATAATTCGATGCATTATAATGAAGCCAAAAAAAGTGGAGTTTGGTTTGCATTTGTAATAGGATTGCATGACAGGCTGCGCGCAGCAGGCTGGGGAGTAAGGATACTAAGATGGAATTGGGTATCAAGGGGCCGATATATTATTATATAGGTATGCTGGCTTGGGCTTTATAAGAGGATTGCGTATCTTGCAGAGATTTAAAATGTGAACCGTTAGTATGATGATAAGCCGTTTAATGGATAAGACAAGACGAGTATTTCTGTCGGGAGTGATGTTGATGACAACAATGAGCCTCGACTCGCACACTCCGAGTGCGCAGGTGCACATTGTGGGCGCCATGCGAGAAACCATGTGGAATGGGGTATTGCATGCAAATGTGAAGTTAGACACTTTGTTGCAACAAAAAGGGTTGTACGGACTTGGTCCCATGGCCGGACTGCGTGGGGAAATAATGGTACTCGATGGTGTGCCTTACTATTCCCAAGTGGGCGCCAATCAAAGTATGGTGGTGGGCAAGAGTGCAGAACTGGGAGCTCCTTTTTTTGGTTATACTTATATAAAGGAGTGGCAGTCTGAAACATTGCCGGCGCAGGTGCGTGATATTGCCAGTCTGGAA
The DNA here is from genome assembly GCA_035304405.1 of Edaphocola sp. Lineage (GTDB taxonomy): Bacteria > Bacteroidota > Bacteroidia > Chitinophagales > Chitinophagaceae > Edaphocola. Next base: position 4,283 of record DATGQB010000256.1, on the reverse strand, counting down.
GCTTATTTGAAGGAGCGCTTAGGGGCATCTGCTCAGACATTTTTCAGACTAAAGGGCAAGGTGGATATGGCCAATATTCATGTGGTGAATCTGCCGGAGGGTGCTGTGGTGCGTTCGCCGAAGGAGGCGCACCAGGGTATGGTCAATTATAAACTTTATGCTGAAGATTGTGAGATTTTGGGCTTTTTTTCTACCCAACATGAAACCATCTTTACGCATAAGGGTAATACTACGCATATGCATTTGATTAATGAAGACAAGAATATGATGGGGCATTTGGATGAAATCGCATTTGAGGCCGGACAAATGATTTTATTACTACCCAAGGAAGTTCGTTGATGTTCAAGGGTGCAGATATCGTTTGTATGCAACGTTTTTGAAACTGGCTCATGCACAGGTAACCTGGAATTATCAGGCTGCATCATACCTTGACTTATTTAGAGAAACTTAAGCGTATCTTTGCTTATTCTATATTTATTGATTTTATGAAAGATTTTTTTAAGTACTTCCTGGCATCGTTGCTGGCTATAATTGTTTCCGGAATACTCATAGCCATTATTTCATTTTCGATAATGGGGGCATTGGTGAGTTCCAGTGTTAACAAGCAAGTAGCAGTGATAAAGGAAAATAGCGTTCTGGAGATAGATTTGAACAGAGCCATTTCCGAAATTCCTCAATCTAATATTCTATCTGCCATTACAGGAGGTAGCAACGGTTATTCGGTGGGATTATATGATGTAATTCGTAGTTTGGAATCGGCCAAGCGCGATGATAAGATAAAGGGTATTTATATTAAAGCAGGAGGTAATGCCAATGGCTGGGCTACTTCTCAGCAACTAAGAAATGCACTGAAGGATTTTAAGAGCAGTGGTAAGTTTGTATATGCTTATGCAGATGCTATTTCTCAAAATGCTTATTATGTGGCCTCTGTAGCAGACAGTATCTTTGTCAATCCTCTGGGTGGGGTAGAGCTCAAAGGTTTGAGTACAAACATTATGTTTCTAAGAGGCTTGCTAGATAAGCTGGAAGTGGAGCCTCAAATTTTCTACTGTGGTAAGTTTAAGAGCGCCACAGAGCCTTTGCGTGCCTACAAAATGTCTGAAGAAAATCGTACTCAGATTGCGGCCTATCAGCGGGATTTCTGGAGCGAAATGCGCGTAGCAGTTTCGGAATTCAGCGGATTGGAATCCAGTGCTATAGATTCGATAGTTAATCTGGGCTTGGTGCAGACCAGTGAGGATGCTCTTCGTTTTGGATTGGTATCGGGTATCAGATATAAAGACGAGTTTGAGGCTAGCTTGCGCAAGCGATTAGGAATAAAGGAAGAGGAGAAAATAGCTTACGCTTCCTTGTCTGACTACAAAGGCAGACTCTCGCAAAAGCCAAGCAGCAATCAAATCGCATTGCTGATTGCTGAGGGTAATATTGTGGATGGCAAAGCCGGTGGCGTGAATGCCGAGTCTGTTATTGCGTCTGAAGATTTTATTGAAGAAATCAGAAAAGTGCGCCGTGATAGCAATATCAAGGCGGTGGTCATGCGCGTGAATTCCCAAGGAGGGTCCGCATTGGCTTCAGAAAATATCCTCAGAGAATTAACGCTCTTGCAGCAAGATAAGAAGCTGGTGGTAACCATGGGCGATTATGCTGCATCAGGTGGCTACTATATTGCGTGCCATGCAGACAGCATATTTGCACTGCCCACTACCATTACCGGAAGTATAGGTGTATTTGGCGTAATGATGAATACCCAGAAATTGTTCAACAATAAACTGGGTGTTACATTTGATGTGGAGAAAACCGCTCCTTATGCAGACTTGGGTAACACTAATCGCCCTATGATGGAGCAGGAGAAGAAAATGATTCAGAGCGGTGTGGATACCATTTATAAGATTTTCAAAACCCATGTGGCCAAGGGTAGGGGTATGGATACTGCTTATGTGGATAGTGTAGGTCAGGGCCGCGTATGGACAGGCGCTCAGGCACTGCAGCTAGGACTGATAGATGCCATTGGCGGTTTGAATCAGGCTATTGCCGCGGCGGCACAGCTGGCTGGATTGGAAAATTACAGAGTGGTGGTTTATCCTAAACAGAGCACTGATTTCCAAAAACTCATGCAGGTGATTAATGGCACTTCTGTACCTGCAGATGTGTTTACGCAGGCTATGCTTCAGTCTAGTATGGGCAAAGGGGTGATGAATGGCTGGACACAGCTAAATATGCTGCTGAACAAGCCTAAAACAGTATGGGCAATGCTGCCCTTTGTGAGCACAACTTATTAAGCCTTTCCGCTGAAAATGTTGTTTAATCGAGTAAAAATGTAGTAGGTATCGGGCATAAATAGTATATTTGACCCTTGTAAAGAAACTTCAAAAATTAACTGAAATAATATGGCTGAAATCGTACGTATGCCTTTGCTTAGTGACACCATGAAAGAAGGTGTAATTGCAGCTTGGCATAAAAAAGTTGGCGACAAAGTACAATCGGATGATGTAATAGCGGAGGTAGAAACCGATAAAGCTACAATGGAGGTAATGCCGTATGTGGACGGTACCTTATTATATACAAGTGATAAAAAGGCTATCCCGGTAAATGGTATCATGGCCATTATTGGAGAAGAAGGCGAGGATATATCTGCACTGCTGGCAGAGGATAAAGCTGCGCCCGCTGAGGCAGAGGCTGCTCCTGCAACGGAGCAACAAAAACCGAGCACCAATATGGAGCGCCCGGACGAGTCCGCTGCAACGGTGATTCAAATGCCACTGCTCAGCGATACTATGAAGGTAGGTAAGATTGCAGCTTGGCTCAAGAATGTAGGCGATCAGGTGGCTTCTGATGATGTGATTGCCGAAGTAGAAACCGACAAGGCTACAATGGAAGTAATGCCTTATGTTGATGGTACAGTTTTATATCTGAGCGAAAGCAAAGAAATCCCTGTGAATGGTATTATGGCCATCGTGGGTAAGCCCGGTACTGATATTCAGCCGTATTTAGCATACTATGGTGCAGCTCAGTCTGCCGATGGCGGCGCTAAAAGCGAAACGCCAACTCCTGCTGCGGCTTCACAGGCTAGTGAACCCCAGGCTACTAATGATAATACTGCTATTGTTAATGAAAATGAGCGCGTAAAAATTTCTCCTTTGGCCAGAAAGATTGCCAAAGAGAAAGGAATTGATATTCGTACTATAAAAGGTAGCGGCGATGGTGGTCGAATAGTTAAAGCTGATGTAGAAAACTATAAAGCAGCACCAGCCGCTAGCAGCAGCAAGGCTCCGGCAGCGGCAATGTCTGTCAGCTCTGCTGAGGAGTCTTATACAGATATGCCTCTAAGCCAAATGCGCAGCGTGATAGCAAGAAGGTTGAGTGAAAGTAAATTCACAGCACCTCACTTCTATCTGAAAATATCCGTTAAAATGGATGCTGCTATGGAAGCTAGAAATGCCATGAACAAAATTTCGGCTTCAAAAATCTCATTCAATGACCTGGTGATTAAAGCCTGTGCGATGGCACTGCAACGTCATCCTGAAGTGAATAGTAGCTGGATGGGTGATTTTGTAAGAACTTACAGCCATATTCACATTGGTACCGCAGTGGCCATACCAGAAGGATTGATTGTGCCCGTAATAAAATTTGCCAACCAGAAGTCGCTGGCTACAATTGCAGAAGAGTCTAAGGAGCTGGTGAAGAAAGCAAAAGATAAAAAGCTGCAACCGCAGGAGTTTACCGGCAATACATTCACCATTTCCAACTTGGGTATGATGGATATAGACGAGTTTACCGCCATTATCAATCCGCCGGATGCATGCATACTTGCCGTGGGTAAGATAGAGCCTACGCCGGTGGTAGAAGATGGAGCTGTGGTAGTGCGTCATATTATGAAGCTGAGCCTGAGCTGCGACCACAGAGTGGTAGATGGTGCCGTAGGTGCGGCATTTCTGCAAACGCTCAAATCATTCTTGGAGCAACCGGCAACCATGTTGGTTTAGTATAAAATAATGTATAATCATAAGAAGGGCTGCCCCAAAGGCAGCCCTTCTTATTTATCCCAGATTACGCATTAGACTCTTTATATAAAATTATTCTTGCTTCTAATCCACTTCAATAGCTCAAAAACGATAATTCATTATGCTTTTTTCACTATTTTATGGATTATTTGCCATAATAATTTTCTTTTAAATTCCTAATGCGTAATCTGGGTTAAGTACTCGGGTTTGATATGCTTTTGTGGAGTAGCGCAAGGAAGATGTTTAGCGATGCTGGAAATTACACGAAGCCGTTGCACAAAA
>DATGQB010000255.1:0-14359 GCA_035304405.1 Edaphocola sp. | reverse complement strand
TAATAATTTTCTTTTAAATTCCTAATGAGTAATCTGGGTTTAAGCCTTTGACTCAGGCGCCGATTTTAAGGTGAACATGTAACTTCAATGCTAGGGCGCACTTCACGCCAACATATCAACGGCCTGGCCATGCCATATATGCCACTCACGGCGATAGGTAGCATTCATTACCACCCCATTAATGATGGTCCAAAGGAAAATCCCGGTATTCACCTGACTGATGCCAAGGGAAAAAGAACCGCAAATGGCCACCGCAATACCGCTCAACGATGCAGCAACAAGGATAGTCCATAAAGGAATACGCTTCTCTAGAACCCAAACGCTTATCAGCAAAAACAATGAGGAGCCCGTAGCACCGGCTAAAAACGGCCCGTAATAAGTCAAACTGCGCGAAACGAAGATATTAATACAAAATATAAAGATGCCAACAGAAAGCAACAAATGCATGACACCCTGCAGAGCGGAAAAGGATGACTCTTTGGACAAATGATAACTCGTGGCTAGTGGAAATGCAAAGCCCGGCATGGCTATCATCAGCACAGGATTCAATTCGGCAAAGAATTCACTCAGATTAGCTAAACCAGCCAGCAATAAATAATTTAGCCCTAACAGTCCGGAAAATATTAACGGCCTGTTGCTCAAAAATAACTTCGCGCCTCTCATAATATTGCAGCAATGATTCCTAGGGCTAATATACAAAATTCCCCAACACATTGAGCATCATTTATCCATAAAAAATCCGGCTACTTGCCTAGCCGGATAAAATAATATAAAGTAAGCATTCAGCGTTACTAACCTAAGGTTAATTCTCTCTAATCAAATATACTATTGTAGGAAAGTGATCGCTATAGCCATCTATCCACTGTCCATTAGAAAAAGACCGATGCGGATAACCTTTAAATCTTCCAAACTGACTTTTCAAATATTGCGGACTAAAAATCTCAGCTTTATAAAACTGCCAACCACCCACATTTTTATTCAAGAATGTAGGGGTTAGTAGTATTTGATCAAATAGATTCCAAGAGTCGCCATAACCTAGAGTTCCAATACCTTTTTTATAAAAAGTCATCCAAGGGTTGTACATATTATCGGGCTTCAGCTTGGCTTTATTCTCCTGAGCATTTAAACCCTTCACTACCGATACATTGATGGGGTCATCATTCAGGTCGCCCATGACTATGGCTTTGTATCGAGGATTCTGTTTGCGTACACTGTCTATGATATCTTTACATACAGTCGCTGCTTTGATACGCTTCCAGGCACTGGCAGCTTCACCTCCCCTACGCGAAGGCCAGTGGTTTACGAATACACTCACTGTGTCTCCGGATAAAATACCGGTTACGTGCAGCATATCACGAGTAGACTCTCTTTTGCCGTCTTTTGAAATGTCTACCGATACAGAATTAGCACTCAATACCTTGAAATATTTGGGATTATATAGCATGGCAACATCTATACCGCGGTAATCATTCGACTCAAAATGTACAATTCTCCAGCCTCTATCTTTCAAAGCCGGCTGCTGCAGCAGGTCTCTCAGTACTCTTTCATTTTCTACTTCTGATACACCCACAAGGGCAGGACCATCAGGAATTTTATCTGTCGCCAATTCAGACAATACCCTAGACAAGTTGAGGAGCTTTTTCTTATAGATCTCCTCTGTGTAGCGCATAGGGCCATTAGGTGTAAATTCGTCATCTCCCTTATTGTTGGGGTCGTCGTCAGCATCAAAGAGGTTCTCTAAATTGTAAAAGGCTACAGCAGTTATTTGATAGTTCTTTTGGGCTGTAGCGACCGCCTGTATGCCAAAGCTGATCAACAGGAATAATATTGTTTTTTTCATTGTTATAAAGTGAAATAAAAATTTGCTTGTAGCGTCCTCGGTTTTGAGGAACCATTCTTTTGCAAAACAACTTAAAAGTGAGGAATAATAAAAATGATTCCAAAGATTAAAATTAATTATCTCAAACTAATTAAACTTACTCCCTAATAGCAAATATTTAACTTAACTATTTTTCGTTATTTTTTAATTAGTTTGAATTATTAAGGCTCTCCATAAGGCATTTATTGAAACTTTCACATACTCATTACTCTTGTTATCAAACTGTTGATTTCTATTTTTAATTTATAACTTGTTGTATTATACTTGTGCTATAATTTTTTCACCAATAAAACAGTTATTTTATAAGAAGAATGATGTTAGCTCTGTTTGAAATTGAATTGATTCATCAAGCAAATGCCTGGGAGCGTTGTACCCCACAAGGTTGGCTTACAAATAACTTTGAAAGATGCTACAATACGAGTAAGGCACTTTGCAGGAGTGACCCGGCAAAACTTGTCCAACCTTGTACGATGTGGAATAGAAATGGAAGTTATAGTGAAGGTATAGTTGTGAAAGTAAGCTCTGATTCTGGCTATAAGGACATTCCAAGCATCGGCTCCTTCATTGTCAAAGTTTCAGGTAACTAGTTACGTCAGCAGAGCGCGTAATTGATTAATACAGACCAATAAGTGTAAAATAAACCATAAAATAACGTAGAATTATTTTATGGTTTATTTTTAATGTAATATACAAAATCCAATGTTTAGCCATTTTACAAATGATATATTTTTTTGGATAGTTTTTTTTAAACCAATTTAGTTGTACCGGACAAAATAAAATAGATCAAATCGAGCTGCCGAATGAAAAAATCAGCAGTTTTAAAGGCTAGTCTTCAAATTACTTTTATCGTACTTATAGAGCCCTGCGTCTTTCCCATAAAGTTCCGCTTAATACCGTTAAATGCAGTGATATTAAGCGGATTTTTCTTGGAGTTCTATACTACCCAAATTTATTTGGGTACTTGGCTTTTAAAGTCATTTTAAGTTTAATTGATTAGTAAAGAGAATATTTATGCTTTTGCCTATTTTTGCGCAGCATACCATAATTTTCAAAGTTTGAACCTTCCATTATTTATAGCTAAGCGTATCGCACAAAATAAACAAGCGAGTTTTTCGAAATTTGTCTTGCGATTGGCAACCATTGCCACGGCACTCAGTGTCACCGTGATGGTTGTAGCGGTGTGCGTAGTACTAGGCTTCAAAACCAAGATTAGGGATAAAATGTTTGTATTCTGGGGTCATGCTCAGGTCACCCTGTTTCAGCCCGACCCTTCCAATATGGTGGGCGATGCGCCCTTTATCAAAGACGAAGGTCTGATACAAAAAATTCGCAAGACCGAAGGAGTTACAGCCGTCTATCCCTATGTACTCAAAGCAGCTATCATTAAAGCCGAAAAAGGGCTGGAAGGCCTTAAACTCAAAGGCATAGAACCCGGCTACCCACTAGAGAGCAGTGACGCTATCCACTTTGAGGGGCAGCCCATAAGCTTCAGCAGGGAAAGCTATAGTAATGACATCATCTTATCGCAGGCCACACTAGACCGTTTGGAACTCAGTATTGGCAATGCAGTCATTGTATATTTTTTCCGGGCAGACCAGAGTGCGCCCATCGTACGCAAACTCAACATTGTGGGTACCTACCATACCGGTATGGAAGAGGTGGATAAAACTTTTGCTTTTTGCGACGCGCAGCTCTTGCGCTCCGTAAATGGCTGGAGCAATTTAGATATCAGCGCTATGCAGATTGCAGTCAAAGACTATCGCAAGGCGGAAGACATTGCCCATCATATTTACAAGGAGCATCTCAATCCACCACAGTCTATCGCTACCATAAAAGACATTTACCCCTTTATTTTCTCTTGGCTCGATTTTCAGAATGTAAATGCTGCACTCATATTGATAATCATGGCTGTAGTAGCCGCAATCAATATGGCCACAGGGCTACTCATTTACATATTAGAACGCACCTCCATGATAGGCATACTCAAAACCCTAGGTATGAGTCATAGCAACATACAAAGAATATTCCTGTATCAGGCAGCGGTGATAGCCATAAAGGGCATCATATGGGGCAATGCTATAGGTCTGGCTTTATGTCTGATACAGCAGTACTACCCCATCCTACAACTAGACGAAACCGTATATTATATGAAAGCCGCCCCGGTACTTATAGATTGGCCCTCTATTTTGCTGATAGATCTGGGCACATTCGTCTTCTGCGTGCTCTTAATGATGTTGCCTGCATTAATTGTACGCTCTATCAATATTGTTCAGGCCCTAAGATTCAAATAAATATTCACCACGCCACAGGAACTGGCATGCCAAACAATACCCTGTGAAGTCAACCGCCGAATAGGTTGGCCCATGCACGGTATTGAAAACCGCTATGCACGAACAGCCATGCCCGAATAATCTCTCAAAAAAACGGAACGATAAAATATTAAAGATGCCCAAACCAAGGCGTTAAACCCAGATTACGCATTAGACTCTTTATATAAAATTATTCTTGCTTCTAATCCACTTCAATAGCTCAAAAACCATAATTTATTATGCTTTTTTCACTATTTTATGGATTATTTGCCACAATAATTTTCTTTTAAATTCCTAATGCGTAATCTGGGTTAAAAAAGGCTACCCCTCATGGAGTAGCCTTTTTTTATATCCCAAAATGGAAGGAGTAATGCTTATTTAAATGCATTGAAACCGGTAATATCTTGTCCGGTAATGAGCAGGTGAATATCATGAGTACCTTCGTATGTGATTACAGACTCAAGATTCATGCTGTGGCGCATGATGCTGTACTCACCGGTGATACCCATACCACCCAAAATTTGACGCGCTTCGCGAGCAATTTTGATAGCGATTTCACAACTATTACGTTTAGCCATAGAAATCTGAGCCGGAGTAGCGCGGCCTTCATTTCTCAACTGACCCAAGCGCCATACCAAAAGCTGACCTTTGGTAATTTCGGTAATCATTTCTGCCAGCTTCTTCTGTTGCAATTGGAAAGCACCAATTGGTTTACCAAACTGAATACGCTCTTTGGCATAACGCAGCGCAGTATCATAACAATCCATAGCCGCACCCAGTGCACCCCAAGCGATACCAAAACGGGCACTAGACAAGCAGCCCAAAGGACCTTTAAGACCCTCTACGCCAGGAAGAATATTCTCTTTAGGTACTTTCACATTATCAAAAACAAGCTCACCGGTAGCAGAAGCACGTAAACTCCATTTATTGTGCGTTTCAGGAGTAGTGAAACCTTCCATACCACGCTCAACAATCAAACCTTGAATCTTGCCTTGTGGATTTCTGGCCCATACCACAGCGATATCTGCAAATGGTGCGTTGGAAATCCACATTTTAGCACCATTCAAAATCACGTGGCTACCCGCATCAGTAAAGTTGGTAATCATACCCGCAGGGTTAGAACCAAAATCAGGCTCGGTAAGACCGAAGCAACCCATCATTTCACCAGTGGCCAGTTTAGGCAAATACTTTTTCTTTTGCTCTTCTGAACCATAAGTAAGAATGGGATACATAACCAAGGAACCTTGTACAGATGCTGTAGAGCGTACACCGGAATCACCGCGCTCCAACTCTTGCATCATAATACCATAGGTCATATAATCAAGGCCGGGGCCACCGTACTCTTCGGGCACGAAAGGACCGAAGCAACCATGAGCTCCTAAACCTTGGATAATCTGACTAGGGAACGCTGCCCTTTGTGCATAATCTTCGATAATGGGAGAAATTTCTTTCTTTACAAAAGCTCTTACAGAATCGCGAATGATTTTTTGCTCATCTGTGAAGAACTCATCCAACAAATAATAGTCTGGATGTTGGTATAAATCCTGTGCCATAAACAATTGGTTGTTTTTACTAATTGATTGGCGCAAATTTAGTATAATAAAACCATAAGAATGATGCACAACTAAAAAATAGTGAACATATTATTTACACATTATCCACTTAAACAATTTATATATAATCAACTAGATAAAACAACATATTAACCTCATAAAAGGGCGAACGTTTTTGTCCTGATATCGATTTCCAGAGGAAAGGCTATTTGTTGAACGAATTTTGATATATATACACAACGGCAAGTAGCGCCCCTAACTAGATGTAATTCATATCTAAAGCAACCATCATAACACCAAGATTTTTATGCCCAAACAGTCAATTTCTGCCTAGTTTTTATTAATTTACGGCCAAGTTCAAAAAAAAGTAGTTGTTGATGATTTTAGCCGTTTTTTCCGGGTTACTGTTAGCTTTGTTTTGTGTTCCAATGGGCAACCTAGTAAAAAAGAAGCTATCCGACTACCTGTTTCTGATACCCCTTGCGGGATTTATATATTATGCGAGTCAGATTCCGACCATACTCAAAGGTCAGGCAGTCTCATTTAGATATGAATGGGTACCTACCTTTGGCATCAATCTCGACTTTTATTTAGACGGCCTCTCTCTACTCTTTTGCTTGTTGATAACGGGTATAGGTACATTGGTATTTATATACGCATCCAATTACCTAAAGGGCAATCCATACCTCTCGCGGTTTTTCGGCTATCTAGGCCTATTTGTCACTGCCATGCTTGGCCTGGTATCTTCCAATAACATTATTCTACTTTTCGTATTTTGGGAGCTCACAAGTATTAGCTCATTCTTCCTTATAGGCTTTGATAATGAAAACGAAGATGCACAGAAGAGTGCGCTCACGGCCCTGACCATAACGGGCGGCGGCGGCTTGCTACTTTTAGGTGGCGTGATACTCATGAGCAATATCACCGAAACTTACTCTATAAAAGCCATGGCGCTCAACGGCGCTCAGATAAGAGAACACGCGTGGTATGGCTTTATCGTACTGAGCATCTTTGCAGGTGCTTTCACAAAATCGGCACAGTTTCCTTTTCATTACTGGCTACCCAATGCCATGAAGGCCCCTACACCGGTATCTGCTTATCTGCACTCGGCCACCATGGTGAAGGCCGGTATTTACTTATTGGCAAGATTTTCGCCCATATTGGGCGGCACTACCGCCTGGCAAACCACCTTACTAGTTGTAGGCGCATGCACTATGCTGTACTCGGCATTTCATTCCATATTTAGAGTGGATATGAAAGGTATACTCGCCTACTCCACTATTGCGGCCCTGGGCATTCTGGTATTTCTGCTGGGCATCGGCACAAAAGAAGCATTTATCGCAGCAGCAGTATTTATACTCGTACATGCCTTATATAAAGCTGCTTTGTTTTTGGTAACAGGCGTAGTAGATCATGAGACAGGCACCAGAGATATCCGCGCCCTGTCCGGCCTTCGCCACGTATTAATGCCTGTAGCCATTGCCGGTATCATTGCAGCCATGTCAAATGCCGGTGTACCTTTATTTTATGGCTTTATCGGTAAAGATTTAATTTATGAAGCTACCACACACGAAGGCGGCTGGAGTGGCATACTCCTCAGCGCTGCGGCGGTGGTCACCAATATTTTTATAGGCTACGCGGGGCTGCTGGTGGGTATCAAACCTTTTTTGGGCAAAATCAAAGATGACCACTCCGGCTTGCATCTGCCCAGCTGGCGATTATGGATTCCGCCATTGATATTAGCTTTGCTGAGTCTTGCCTTTGGTATCATGCCCCAGCTAACGAGCAATTTTATGAGTAGAGTAAGCACTGCAATGATGGGCCGTCATCCAGAGGTGCACCTTAAGCTCTGGCATGGGGTTAATACTGTATTCATCCTGAGCATGCTTACCCTTGCAGGGGCTGCCATACTTTATTTTGTGAGAAGAATTACTAATCGAGAACTGATTACTCTCTCATCGTTTAACAAATTAGCACCCTCTGCAATAATAAACCGCTGGACAGATGGACTGATGCGGGTGGCCCGTACTTATACAGATACCATGCATAATGGCTATTTGCGTAGCTACACTATGACCATAGTGATGTTTATGGTCATCATATTGAGTTACAAATTGTTTAATGGCGCACCTATCGAGATACATTGGGATAAATTATCCCCGATTAGCTTTTACGAAGTACTGGTAGCCGTATTAATGATAGGTGCAATTATCCTTAGCGCCTTGACATCCTCTCGTCTTACAGCTATTGTAGCCCTGAGTGTGGTGGGATATGCCATATGTATACTATATGTCATGTATGGTGCTCCAGACTTGGCCATGACTCAGTTTGCAATTGACACGCTTACTGTGGTGCTTTTTGTATTGGTATTGTTCAAATTACCACCATTCCTCAATTTTACCAATAACCGTATTAAAATCAGAGACAGCTTAGTATCCCTTGCCTTTGGTACCATTGTGGGCCTGATTTCCATCATGGTATTAAACGAGCCGGTAGACAAGACCGTAACCCCTTATTATGCAGAAAACGTATACAAACTAGCCAAAGGTAAGAATGTCGTAAATGTGATATTGGTAGATTTTCGGGGATACGATACTATGTTTGAGATAGTAGTGCTGGCCATGGCCAGTATAGGTGTGTATAGCTTACTGAAACTAAAAGTAAAAAAATCAGAACGCGAATAAAGAGTATGAAGAATATTATATTAAGAACGGCCACGGCATATTTGATTCCCTTACTGCTCCTATTCTCGGTGTTTTTGCTCCTACGCGGGCACTATTATCCCGGTGGAGGTTTTGTAGGCGGTCTGGTAGCAGCGATTGCATTCGTATTGCACGGTTTTGCATTTAAGATGCAGAATACTCTGAGACTGATGAAATTCCACCCTTCGAAATTTATTCCGGTGGGGCTGGCGGTCTCTACTTTAAGTGCTATACTGCCCATGTTTGTAGGTAAGCCTGTAATGACCGGATTGTGGCTTAACAACCCACTGCCGATTCTTGGCAATGTAGGTACATCATTATTTTTCGACATCGGTGTATATCTGGTAGTACTCGGTGTAGCCTTGAATATATTATTTACCATTTCAGACTCAGACAATTAGAAGAAGTATGGAGTTATTATTAGTAGTCTTAATCACAGTATTATATGCTTCGGGTATATTCATGCTGCTGCGGCGTAGCATGGTGCGCCTGATAATGGGTATAGTACTGATTGGTAATGGAGCCAACCTGTTAATCTTCTTGCTGGGTGGCATCACACCGGGCAGTCCGCCGGTGATACCCGAATCTCGAAGTGTATTTGTGGAAGCCTATGCAGACCCAGTACCGCAGGCACTGATACTCACAGCTATTGTAATCAGTTTTGGTATCCAGTCTTTTGCCATTGTGCTGCTCAGACAGGTATATCGCTTATTGGAATCAGATGACTTAGACGATTTGAACACACCATTAGAAGAAGACATATAAATGATACAAAATCTAATCATATTACCGGTATTAATTCACCTCATTACGGGAACCGTAAACTTATTCTTCTGGGGGAAACCACAACCCCAACGACTAGTGAGTTTATTGGGAACCATAGTGGCCATGGTTTGCGCTTGGTGGCTATTCAGACAAGTACGTGCAGAAGGCGTACTGGTTATGCATGCTGCAAACTGGAAAGCTCCATTTGGCATTACCTTTGTGGCCGATACCTTTAGTAGTGCCCTCATTTTGTTTACATCCTTTGCTGGATTTGCCGTATCATTATTCTCACTGGCAGGCATTAGTAATCTGCGGGCCAAGCATGCATTCTATCCCATATTTCATTTTCTCCTCATGGGATTAAATGGTGCATTCCTAACCGGAGACCTTTTTAACCTTTACGTATTCTTCGAAGTAATCATTATGGCTTCATTTGTGCTGATTACCCTTGGGGGCACCAAAGCGCAAATGGAGGGCGGTACCAAATATGTAACGCTAAATCTGCTGGCATCGGTAATATTCCTTACCGCTATTGCCATAGTATATGGTCTTACCGGAACCCTCAATCTGGCAGACCTTGCAAGAACATTGCCCAACATCAAGAATCAAAGTCTTATAAATATCACAGCCTTGCTTTTCTTCACCGGTTTCGGTATCAAATCGGCTGTGTTCCCGCTGTATTTCTGGCTGCCTTCTTCTTACCACACGCCCCCTTCAGCTGTGGCGGCAATATTTGCAGGACTATTGACCAAAGTAGGTATTTATGCCATGTTGAGGATGTTTACCTTGCTGTTTCACCCGGACATGTTCATGACCACTATAATATTGGTCATCTCCCTAGGCACCATGATTACCGGAGCGCTAGGAGCCTTAATTAAAAATGACCTTAAGCGACTGTTTTCATACCTGATTATCTGCCACATCGGATATATGGTTGGTGGTCTGGCTTTGTTTACACAGGCCGCACTTGGAGGCGCCGTATTTTATTTGTTTCACGACATGATGATTAAAACCAATCTCTTTCTTATAGCCGGTGTCATCAGAAAAATAAGGGGCACGACCAATATGCCCAAACTGGGAGGCTTATATCATCATTACCCCAAATTTTCACTGTTAGTAGCGATTGTAATATTCTCCCTTGCGGGCACACCACCACTATCCGGATTTTGGCCAAAGATTTATCTTTTCCAGGCCGGATTTGCCAATACATCATGGGCATCCAACTACTATGTGGCCGGATTGATTTTTTCGAGCCTGGTCACCTTATTTGTACTTGCAAAAATGTGGAAAGAGGTATTTTGGAAAAAACAACCCGACACCCAGATACATGTGCCCGACCATTTTGAGCCATTGAGTTTTATGCGCAAACTGAGTCTAATACTTCCCATTGCCTTCCTGGCATCCATAACATTATATATTGGACTAGATGCCGAGCGCATTCTGACCGTAGCCAATGATATTGCCAAAGAAATGCTCAACCCACAACCGTATATTAAAGCTGTATTAGGAAAATAATTATCAGAAAGCAAAGAGATATGACGAATCAGTTATTTACAAATATAATGCTGACCTTGATTTGGGTAATGCTTTCGGGTAATACAAGCATTCCCAATTTTGGCTTTGGCTTTGCACTGGGTTTTGTGATACTCTATCTTACCGTAAGAGGAGCTGACAATAGAAAGTATTTTTACAGAGTACCCAAAACACTGAGGTTCATATTGCACTACCTCTACGAAATGCTAAAGGCCAATGTACAGGTGGCCGTCTCTATTTCAAAAAAGAAATTGGATGTAGCCCCCGCCATTATCAAATACCCTTTGGAAGCCAAAACGGATTTTGAGATTACCATGCTGTCCAATTTCATATCACTCACCCCCGGAACCCTAGTAATGGATGTGAGCGATGATAAAAAGGTAATGTATATTCATACATTATACTATAAAGACAAAGAGTCATTTGTAAATTATATCAGACAACACTTAGAAAAAAGGTTATTGGAGGTTATCAGATGAGTTTATATAAAATTTTATTTTTCTTCGCACTGCCGGTCAACTGTATCGCGATGGCCTTGGTATTCATCCGAATATACAAGGGGCCTACGGTATTTGACCGTATCGTGGCGCTAGACCTGCTCATCACTATGGGCATTGGTAGCATTGCTATATATAGTATCATTACCAAACAACCTCTGTTTTTGGATGTAGCCATGATTCTTGCCCTGATTGGATTTCTGAGCACTGTGGCATTCTCATATTATCTCGAAAAAAGAAAAAAGCATGACTAACATTATATTTATCATACTCTGCATTGTAGGAACCCTGGCAACGGTATTTTCTGCACTTGGCATATTGCGAATGCCTGACTTCTACAGCCGTTTGTCTGTAACGGTAAAGGCCTCTACGCTCGGTACCGGCCTGTTGCTGATCTGCGCGGCTATGTACTTTGCGGTGCCTGATGTAACCAACCGGGCCATAGCCATTGTATTGTTCTTGATACTTACCTCACCCGTTGCGGGTCATATGATAGCTAGGGCTGCTTATATGAGTAAGACAAAAATGTGGGAGGGTAGTAAACTCGACGAAATGGAAGGAATGTATGATGAGGAGAGTCATCTGGCCAGCGAAAAAAAGGAGAAAATCACTCCAGATGATATGGGTGCAGAAGCAAAATAGAAATTGTTAAACCGCTTTGAGCGCTTCTGCAGCGATGCACTTTATTAGCTACTTTTGCATAAAACACAATCCGTTCTGATGGAACTTCAAGACACCGACTGTATGGCTTCGCAAATACCTGTACAAAGTACAGGATACTTCTCTGATTTGATAACCGATTATTTGAATGAGGACGAGTTTTTACGCCCCTTTTACAGCTATCGCCTCAACGATGAAGGACTGCTGCAAGCAATAGCAAACAGAAAGCAGTTTTCCACCCAAAGAGCATTGCTGGTCGAAGTAATACAGGAACAATATAAGGATTTGGCCTTGCCTGCACCGGTACAGACCAATATTGAACTACTCAAGAAGGAAAATACATTCACAGTAACTTCAGCACATCAGCCTAATCTGATGACTGGTTATTTGTACTTTTTTTATAAAATTATTCATTCCGTTAAGCTGGCGGCGCATCTGAAAGCTATTGCACCTGATTATCACTTCGTGCCTGTATTTTATATTGGTGCAGAAGATAACGATTTTGAGGAGCTGGGTCATTTCAGATATGCAGGTCGAGTATTTGAATGGCAAACCAAGCAAACCGGTGCCGTAGGTATGATGCAGGCCGACGAAGCGCTTCAGGCCCTGATTAAGGAACTAATGCCTTTATTAGGCCCGGAGGGATACCATGAGCAAAAACTTAAGGAGGTCATCAGACAAGCATATGCCCCCGGCAATACCATTGCCCAAGCCAAAAGAATCTTTATCAATGAGTTCTTAGGAGCAATGGGGATTGTGGTACTTGATGCCAACGATGCTCGCCTTAAAGCATCTTTCTCATCCATTATTCATCAGGAGATTTTTGAGCCCAAGGCTTATGATTTGGTGCAGGGTTATTCTCAATTACTGCAACTGCGATATAAGGCTCAGGCTTTTGCCCGCCCTATCAACCTTTTTTACCTAAAAGAAGGCATAAGAGAGCGCATCATTGCAACCGAATCCGGATTTTCTGTAAACAATACCGACATTGTATGGGACACCAAACAAATGCAACAAGAAATTGCCGAACATCCGGAACGCTTTAGCCCTAATGTAATTCTACGTGGACTGTATCAGGAATACATCTTGCCCAATGTTGCCTTTATAGGGGGCGGTAGCGAAGTCGCTTACTGGATGCAATTGAAAGCAGTTTTTGAGCATTACCAAATCCCATTCCCGGTACTGGTATTGAGACAATCTGTTTTGATAATGAATCAAAAAACGGCCGAAAAGCAACAGTTGCTGGGCTTTTCAGACCAGAAAATATTCTCCAAAACCAAAGTCCTAATCGATGAACTGGTGCAGCAATCTCGTGAGGAAGAATGGCAACTCACAGCTTATACAGAACAACTCTCCTCTTGGGAAGATGAACTACAGCTTAAGCTAGGCAATCTGGATAAGAATCTCAACACAAGCGTAAAAGCTGCCATTACCAAAATGAAGCAACAAATCGAGGTATTGGACAAAAAAATCCAGCGGAGTATAAAAACTAAAATGGCAGTAAGCATAGCGAGAATTCAGGATTTCAAAGCGCATAGTTTTCCTAACGACAGTCTGCAGGAGCGCTACGAAACCTTTATGCCTTACTACCTAAGCTACGGACCGGCACTATTTGAGCAGTTAAGGAAGCATACCGATCCTTTCGGCAAGCAGTTCCTCATATTGAAATTTAATAGTTAACCAGGTGCACCATTGGCTCATACCCGCCAATGCGATAATAGCCCTATAGCTTTGAGCTACAATTTGTAATTTTGCCAACCAATGTAAAATAATAATTTATGACTCCTGACAAAAAAGTATATAATACCATTCTGGACACAATCGGCAACACACCCCTGGTTCGATTGCATAAAACTGTAGCAGAGCTCCCCTGCCCTGTGTATGCCAAAGTTGAGTTTTTCAATCCCGGCAACAGCATCAAAGATAGAATGGCATTGAAAATGCTAGAAGTGGCCGAACAAGAAGGTAAAATCAAACCCGGTGGTACCATTATAGAAGGTACCAGTGGTAATACGGGTATGGGCCTGGCATTGGCTGCTATTCACAAAGGATACAAATGTATTTTCACCACTACAGACAAGCAGTCTAAAGAAAAGGTGGACATACTCCGTGCAGTGGGTGCGGAAGTCATTGTATGTCCTACCGATGTGGAACCAGAAGACCCAAGGTCTTATTATTCTGTTTCAAAAAGACTGTCAGAGGAAGTACCAAACAGCTGGTATGTGAATCAATATGATAATCTCGCCAACAGATTGGCACATTATGAGCAAACCGGACCAGAGATATGGGAGCAAACGGAAGGAAAAATCACCCATCTGGTTGTGGCTAGCGGTACCGGCGGCACCGTAAGTGGTATAGGTAAGTATCTCAAAGAGAAAAACCCGAATATTCAGGTTTGGGCCATAGACAGTTACGGTTCATTGCTTACCAAATGGTTTCGTACCGGTGAGCTGGATATGAA
>DATGQB010000254.1:0-12712 GCA_035304405.1 Edaphocola sp. | reverse complement strand
TCTTTATATAAAATTATTCTTGCTTCTAATCCACTTCAATAGCTCAAAAACCATAATTTATTATGCTTTTTTCACTATTTTGTGGATTATTTGCCATAATAATTTTCTTTTAAATTCCTAATGCGTAATCTGGGATAAATGTGTTCAAATAAAAATAACCGTTTGCACCATGCGGCACAAACGGTTATACCTACTATTTTTTGAGGCTATCTCAGAAAAGTGTAATAAATACCAATGGTGAAGCGGTTACCTAAAGTACCGGCATTCTCAAAACCAAATCCTTGTGTATAGTTTTTGATATCAGAACCATCCTGCTTAGTAGTTTCGCTGCTGAAGCCCAATGCTCCAAACGAACCCACAGCAGTAACCACAGGGCTCAATGCATATGCAAAACCCGCGTTCAGGTTTGCACCCCAGGTCATTACTTTCGTTTTCACGTCGCTAACATTAGCCGCTGAATATGTTTCACTGCCCGGTAATACAGTTACATTTACCCCAAGAAATGGGCGGAAGCTACCGCTACCGAAAAAGTAACGAGAGTATAAAGTACCGCCGGTTCTATTTCCTTTTACGATTTCACTTGTAAGTAATTCTTCATTCTTGTAGCCGTTGAAATTGAGACCCAAGCCCAACTGCCAATTATCGGTAAGGAAAGTACCAATTTCAGGAGAGAAAGTCCATTCAGAAGAGGTAAATACTTTGTTCTTAGTACCACTCTTGTCTACCCCTTGATTGGTTTGATTATAACCTGCATTACCACCGATGTACCAAGAACCTTGCTGCGCTTGCGCTGCTGCTGCAATGGCTACAACGCTACCTACAGTCAACATTAGTTTTTTCATATTCTAAGTATTTAAAAGTTAAGGATAATTTCGCCCGCAAAGTGACGAAAAAAATCGCTCTTTCAACACTTAATAGCCTACCTTAACATCTACATAACTATAAAATTGCAATCTCTAAACATTCTCGGGCATTTCCGGAGAAAAATCTTGACATTTTACCTCGGTAAGGGATTTTCTTGATAATTCGCTTCCTTGAATGACGAATATCTGTTTAGCAAATGTCAAAAGCGCCTCTCATTTGTCGGCGCAATCACAACAATCGAGCGCAATTGTAAATTACGGCCGTAGCACCACCTTCATAGTGAGTAATGATAATGGCTTATTTCCTTTGAAAAAAAGAGGGCAGACAGCTCAATAAATGAAGAAGGAGCCATCAATATGATGACTCCTTCTTTGGTAGGGAAGACAGGATTCGAACCTGCGACCCCCTGGTCCCAAACCAGATGCGCTACCGGCCTGCGCTACTTCCCTAAACCTAGCGGTGAGGGGGGGATTCGAACCCCCGGTACAGTTTGACCCGTACGGCAGTTTAGCAAACTGCTGATTTCAGCCACTCATCCACCTCACCTAACCGTCACTATTTCAGTGCCTTGTCCCTTGATTGGGTTGCAAAGATAAAACAATCTTTTTGATTCTCCCAAATTTTATTCTCGATTTTTTGAAAAATATTTTTCTTCAGGCTTGGTCTACATTGCAGCAAGCTGCACTTTGTGCTGCAACTCTAAAAATGCCTCTCTATAAGCCTCATCAGTTTTCAAAAAGTCTTCCACTTTTTGCACAGAGTGTATCACCGTAGTGTGATCTCTGTTACCAAAATGCTCCCCTATGGCTTTAAGTGAGGACTTAGTGAATTTCTTGGCAAGATACATAGCTATTTGTCTGGCATTCACCACATCTCCGGTACGAGATTTTGACTGCAGTTTGTCATAGTCAATTTTAAAATAGCTGCAGACCATTTTCTGAATCTCTGCTATGCCCAGTTCTTTCTCAGGAGTTTTGATCAGGTTTTTCACCACCCGCTTAGCCAGTTCCAAATCCACATCTTTCTTAAGCAGCGTAGATTGCGCCAGAATCGATATTACAGCACCTCTAAGGTCACGTATATTGTTTTGAATATTAAAAGCAATATACTGAGCTACCTCTTCAGAGATTTCGGTGCCCTCATTACGCATTATCACATTGAGTATGGCCTTTCTCGTCTCAAAGTCTGGCTGTTGCATTTCGGCCGTCAAGCCCCAACGGAAGCGGCTCAGCAAACGCTCCTGCATACCCTCCAGATCCTTTGGTGGGGTATCGCTAGTGAGCACTATTTGCTTACCGGTCTGATGCAGATGGTTAAAAATGGCAAACAATGCATCCTGTGCTTTGGGCGCATTGGTAAAAATGTGAATATCATCCAGCAGCAATACATCTATCAACTGATAAAAGTTGATAAAATCACCAATCTCACGGTTTCTGGAATGCTCAATAAACTGGTTGATAAATTTTTCAGCACTTACATAAAGTACTGTTTTATTAGGATGCACCCTGCGTACCTCATTGCCAATAGCCTGCAGCAAATGCGTTTTACCACATCCCGTGCCGCCAAAAAGCATTAAAGGATTAAAAGAGGTTTCACCCGGCTTTTGGGCCACCCTTATAGCCGAGTTTCTACATAGTGCATTGCACTCCCCTTCTATAAAGTTATCAAAGGTAAGAGTACTATTGAGCTGAGGATCAATTTGTATACGCTTCATGCCAGGAATCACGAACGGATTCTTAATTCTGCTCGGATCCTCGACCGTGAGCGGCATATCTATATAGTTATCGCTCTTGTTTACTTTGGCACGCTGGCCGGCAGGTAACTGCATGGTAGCCGGAGAAGGCTGAGAGCTATTCTCCATCTGAATGCGATAAGCGAGCTGGCCTGTTCTACCCAAAACTCTCTTAATAGTTTTGGCCAATAATTCTACATAATGCTCTTCTAGCCATTCGTAGAAAAACTGGCTAGGTACTTGTATCGTAAGAATATTATTCGTCAAATCAACAGCCTTAATGGGCAAAAACCAAGTTTGGAATGCTCTTCTGTTTACGTTGTCTTCGATAATAGACATGCATCTCTCCCACACCACACCCGGGTCTATTACGAACTCATCATTATTTGCTGTAGGTTGCGATTGATTCATTCTCTTTAATACAATATTATCTGTTACAAAAAAGTGCTCACTAGCTTTAGTCCAAAGATAACGATACACAAACCAGATTCGGGTAATTCTTACCCAATCCGCTTCCAAACTGCATTCCGATGCTATCTTTCGATTGATTTGCCGATTTGAAGGCTAAAGGCCTTTTTGGCAATGGAGTTATTCTTGTCCTTTGCTCCTTTGAAAGCAACAATCCAAAATTCTAAACATTTTGTGTAAAAAAAAAATTTTTAGCCCTTGTTTATTTGCCCAAAATAACAGTATTGGATTTGGTGGCTTTTAATTTTTTTTGGGCATTAAAAATAAAATCTATACGTCCCAATCTTAGGCCTGCCCACCCCACTTGATTGACCAAAACGGGCTTGCCCACTCTATTTTGCACCACTACAGGCTCATCCAAAAATGTATGGGTATGCCCTCCAATTATCAGGTCAATATCCTGAGTATTAGCCGCTAACACTAAATCACTAACTTTATTTGTTGTGTAAGAGTGCCCCAGGTGCGATAAACATATCACCAAATCGCAGTGTTCTTTACGGCGCAATTTATACACCACATCAATAGCGGTAGTTATAGGGTCATTATACCAAATACCTTTATAGTTCTCCTTGGGTACCAAACCATACAGCTGCACACCTAAACCAAAAACCCCGATACGCAAAGGCCCCTTTTTGATTACAATATAGGGTTTCACTTTCTGGTGCAAGGCTGTTTTGCTAAAATCATAGTTGGCTACCACAAAAGGGAATTTCGCATGTGGCAATTGTTTCAAAAAGCCATCAATACCAATATCAAAATCATGATTGCCCATGGTGGCACAGTCGTAGCCCATCATACTCATGGCCTTAATTTCGGCCTCACCTTTATACTCATTAAAATAAGGAGTGCCCTGAAAAATATCCCCTGCATCCAGCAGCAATACATGCTCTTGCTGCTTACGTACCGCCTCTATGGCAGCAGCCCTGGCCACTATGCCACCCTGCCCCGGATAATTCTTATCATCTTTTGGAAATGGCTCCAATCGAGAATGGGTATCATTGGTATGCAATACCGTTAATACAAAATCCTGTGCTGCTAGGGCTTCAAATGGGAAGGCGTTTACAGAGAGTAAGCCCCCTCCGATGGCCAATTTTTTCAAAAATGATCTTCTACTCTCCATAACTCACTCTGTTTTCCAGTTTTGCTTGCAATCCCATCCCTGAGTCACTATCCTTAATTATTTTCTCCATAAGTGCGTCCCTCAGAAATATTGTCGAATAATGTTTTTTTAAGGGTACAAGAAACTCGCATTCATCACCTCCATTGGCAATGTAGTCTGAAGTTACCAATTTATACACGGCATTCTCTTTAATCGGACTACCATTCACCATTACCTGCTCTGCTTTACCGCCTTTTATTACATATTGTATGCCACTTACCGGCCAGCCTTTACGAGCGGCCATATGGTCACAAAACTGCTGCAATACTTTTCCGGGAACGTCAATAATGGTAAGCATATTGTCAAAAGGCATAAGCTCATATATCTTACCTTTGGTGATATTGCCTTTGGAAATGAATGGAATACGCAAGCCACCATAGTTTACTACAGAGATGCTGGTCAGATTGTCTAACCTCTTGCCTGCCTCAAGCTGGGCATCGGCGGCAAAATTACCCATGGTGCTTTCGGGTTGGGCTTTGGTGAGGGGCACCTCAGTATATCCAATCACCTCATTCATCACACTATCAAGCCCGGATTTATAGCCCTGCAAAAAGGCAGCCATCTGCGCATTGCCCTGAATACTGTCAGATATACGTGTATAGCTGCTATGGTATGTGCTGACAACATACTGTTTCGGAGCACAGGACATGGCTACGAAAAATGTAGGTAGTAGCAGCTTTTTCAACTTCTGAAACATTTCTGTTTTGCCTTTGATGTAGGGCTAAAGTTAGGAAAAAGTTTAAAACGCCATCTACATTTTGTAGGTTGTTCGAGTTTGGTAACTTTGCCATTGAGTCCATTGGACTTATCTCATCTTTACCTAAAATACACAATATGTGGTTATCCACTGTAATACGCCTCTTACAAGCAGAAAGTAGCGCACTGGCTCTAGATCAAGACCAAAACATTCAGGAGCTCATTATTGATACCAGAAAGATTGCCAATGCAAGCCATGCCTTGTTTTTCGCTTTGCGCGGCCCCCTAAGAGATGGGCACCAGTATATTCACCATGCATACGAAAAGGGCATACGCTTTTTTGTGGTGGAAAATCTACCCTCCTCCGACAGTTATGCGGGGGCTATCTTCCTCAAGGTACCCAATACTCTTAAAGCATTGCAGAGCATTGGTAAGTTTCAGAGAGCACAGTTCAATTATCCGGTTATCGGTATCACAGGTTCTAACGGTAAAACCATCGTGAAAGAATGGCTGTACCAACTACTTTCTCAGATTCCTCCCTATAATGAACTAGCCGGACCTGTACGCAGTCCGAAAAGCTATAATTCTCAGATTGGAGTGCCACTGTCTACCTGGCTTATGCAAGAGCATAATACCATAGGCATATTTGAAGCGGGCATATCCCAGCCCGGAGAGATGAGCGCACTGGCAAAAATTATTGCTCCAACAATTGGTATATTTACCAATGTTGGAGATGCACACACTGATGGCTTTGACAGTAAACTGCAGAAGATTCAGGAAAAACTCCGGCTTTTCCAATCGGTACGAAAATTAATTTATTGCAGGGATAACGAAAACTTACACCAGGAAATTCAAAAATGGCAGCAGGAGCAGGCAAAACACGGCCCCGCACCGGAGCTATACAACTGGTCTGTAAGGGATGACGCCAGTCTGATTATCAAAGAAATACGACAAAATGGCGCTTTAAGCCTGATTGATGCTACATTTCAAGGACAAGCGGTAAGCATCTCCATTCCATATACCGACAAAGCCTACCTGGAAAACGCCATTCATTGCTGGGTATGCCTTCTTATGCTGGGTATAGACCATGAGCTAATTAGAGAACTCATGAGCAAACTGGTACCTGTGGCCATGCGTCTGCAGTTGGTAGAAGGAATTAACAATTGTACCATCATCAATGACAGTTACAATTCCGACTTCACTGCTTTGAAAATTGCTATAGACTTCCTGCAACAGCAAAAGCAACATCCTACCAAAACGCTTATTCTTTCTGATATTCTTGAGGTTGGGCAGGACTCTGCTACTTACTATACAAAAGTGGCGCAGCTTATTCAACAAAAGGGCATCAATAGATTCATTGGTATCGGCCCCAAAATGATGATGCACCAATCTTTGTTTGCACAACATTCCGGTATGAGCTGCACCTTCTTCGAATCTACAGAATTATTTTTACAACATTTTGACCCTAAGACCTTTCGGGAAGAGACGATACTACTCAAGGGTGCGCGCCCTTTTGGATTTGAACGTATCAAAACTTTACTCGAACAAAAAACCCATAAGACGGTACTCGAAGTGGACCTCTCTGCTATTCAGCACAATCTGAGAGCATACAAAAGTATGCTGGCACCGGGCGTGAAACTCATGGCTATGGTAAAAGCCTTTGCTTATGGTACGGGTTCGGTAGAAATAGCTAATGTCTTACAGTTTGAAGGTGTGGACTACCTCACCGTGGCCTATCTCGATGAAGGCATAGCCCTTCGCAGAGCAGGCATTAGTCTGCCGATAATGGTCATGAGTCCTGAATTTGGAGCTTTCGACCAAATGATACAATGGAAAATCGAACCGGAAATATTCAGTATTGAAAGTCTCAAAGCCTTTATACAAGCAGCAGAGCAATTGGATACTGAAAACTACCCTATACATATCAAACTGGACACGGGAATGCACCGGCTCGGTTTTGAACAATATATGCTTGACGAACTAATACAGACACTTAAACAAACAAAGGCAGTAAAAGTACAAAGCATTTTTAGCCATCTGGTGGGAAGTGATGAGGCCGACTTCGACGGCTTTACGGAGCATCAGGCACAGAGTTATCGGAGCATGAGCGAGTACCTTATGCATGGCTTAGGCTATAAGCCTATACGTCACTTGTGTAATAGTGCCGCCATTTCTCGCTTTCCTGAGCTACAGTTCGATATGGTGCGCCTAGGCATAGGCCTCTATGGTGTTGACGCCAATCCTATGATGCAGCAGAAGCTTAAGCATGTAGCCACTCTTAAGACTACAGTGGCACAGGTGCGCAAGATTGCCAAAGACGATACTGTAGGCTACAGTCGCAGAGGCAAGGTGCAAAAAGACAGTAAAATAGCCACTGTGAGTATTGGATATGCGGATGGCTATTTCCGCGACTTTGGTAATGGCAATGCCTTTATGCTGGTCAATGGACAGCCCGCACGTACACTTGGCTCAGTCTGCATGGATATGTGCATGCTCGACGTTAGTGATATAGAGCAGGTAGCGCCCGGAGATAAGGTTGTTGTCTTCGGCAAAGATTTGTCTATCACCGAATTGGCATCCTGGGCCAACACCATACCTTATGAAATACTTACCTCGGTATCTCAGCGAGTGAAGCGAGTGTATATCGATGAAGAATAAATAAAAAATGTGCAAACCAATAGTTTGCACATTTTATTTACAATATAGATTTATTAGCCCCTTTTCCATTTATCGATGTGTAGATGTAGCACCAATTAGCCTAAACTGACAAACACCATTTTCATATGGAAGACAGAACCTGCAAAGAGTCGGCCTGCGATTACTTTGCCAGAAGAACGATTTTCTCTGAAGCGCAATCTACATTGCCATAAGCCTAAATACCCATTTCTACCTGAAAGCGTACATACCAGTTATCTGTCTGATTATCATTAAAAAACTTATATTTGTTATAAGTACCTTCTAGCTGAAACTTGAAGGCATGCTCCCAAATATATTTGGTGAGGCCAAGGGTGTATTGCTCAGCATTGGGCTTAAAAGTTGCGATTTCCTCCTGCATTTTCTGACCGGAATAACGGGCTATAAGCTCATAGGAACGAGGCAACATATAGGACGACTGAATATCATAACCATGACCGGCCATTACATAATTATAATCTCCGGGCTGATCGGGATTAATGGCAATAGGATTATCGCTATAGCGCTGCATATAGGCCGTCATGAACGACCATCCCCTGTATTTAAAAATAAGGTCAGCGAAGATAGCATGCTGGTCTTTGGCTTCATACAATGTCTCTCCCAGCTGCCCGGAATTACGCTTGGCTTTGCTATTGAATTGATACGCGCCCGAAAGCATCAGACGGGGGCGCTCTTCATATAGAATGTCTCCTTCAAAATATTGACCGTTCTTTTTAAAAGACCCAAAAGGATAAAGCTCTACCTTGCCGGTATAGGCCAGATGTAAATCATCATTTTCGGTAAAATTTCTTCCCTCACCCTGGCTTATTGCCCCCTTGAATGCATAAGAAAATTTATTTCTGCGCTGATATATATATGTGGTGTGCAGACCAAAATCACGGTCTATGTTGAAACTGGCATTATTGATAGACCTATCGCTTAACTGTAAGGCGCCGGAAGAATTGACACGCTGCCTGTTGCCGGGCAGCTTGGTTTGTCCAAATCCTACAGACCAATTTTTGGTAATACTATAAAAGACCACCGCATCTCTGATAATATTAATATTCTGCCCCTCTTTGAGCGAACCGCCCAAATCGCCGGGCGCAAAGCTCAGCTGTAAAGCATATGTAAACCTCGGATTGCCCACATATCCATCCAGACGTAGGCGCAGTCTGCGTACTTGTCCGTCTATGCTATATTCCCCATCCTCATCGCTTACAAAACTACCACGCGACTGGATACGGAAACGAATATTCATCTGATAGACACTATCCGGAGAGGTGAAGCCCAGCCCCTTTCCATAACTATAATAGGGCAGCGAGTAAATACGCTGCTCCAAATTGTCCTTGGTACTCACCGAGTCTGCCCCACCATCTTGCGCCATTGCCGACACGCTCAGCAATAGTGAAGCCAATCCTAAAGTTTTACTTTTAATATCCATTAGCTACAATTTCTGAACGCAAAGGTAGGCAGGCCTCAGCGCAAAAACGCAGGCTAACAGAAAAGTAATGATAACTTAATAATGAGTTAATACAGAAAGGATGACCAATTACCCACCATTTAGCGCTGCTTACCGGAAAGCATTGGTACAAAATAAGCTTTACCCACAATTTCTTCGGTATAGCCTTGTTCGGTTTTGACAATGCGCTTCATGTGCTGCTCATCACCACCAACCGGAATAACCATAATGCCTCCCACTTTGAGCTGGGCTAAGAGTTTTTCGGGAATGTAGGGAGCTGCTGCTGTAACGATAATTTTGTCAAAGGGTGCAAATGTAGGCAAGCCTTCAAAACCATCTCCGTAAAAGCGTCTGATACGGTTGATAGATTTTAGGTATGAAAAATTATTTAACTCTTTAAACAGTTCAAGCTGACGCTCAATAGAGTAAACATTGGCCCCTAAAGCAGCTAGCACCGCAGCTTGATAACCACTACCGGTGCCGACTTCCAACACCTTCTCGAAAAACTTAATTTCGAGCAGCTGACTTTGCAGAGCCACAGTAAAAGGGTGTGAAATCGTTTGTCCGGCAGAAATAGGGAAAGCCCTGTTTTCATATGCAAGGCGTTCCAAAGCGGGGTCCATAAAGTAATGGCGCGGCACCTTATTAATAGCGGCCAAAACTGCTTCGTCGGTGATACCCATTTCTCTGAGTTCGGCTACCAATCTAGCTCTCAATCCTTTGTGTACAGGTTCGTCCGTTCTTTTCAAGTCTCCGTGCATGGGCTCAAAGTTACGAAAAGCTTTTGGTCCTTAACGCCTGAATTGTACTACAAAAGAACAGAAAATACCCAAAAATAAAAAAGCCATACTGCTTGATGGCAATATGGCTTTTTTAAGGTAAAAATATATTTAACGTACTAACGTAACATTTACTGCATTTATACCTTTACGACCTTGTTGCGTATTATATTCAACTACGTCGTTTTCTTTGATTTCGTCAATCAGACCGCTAACATGAACAAATACATCTTCGCTGCTGTTTTGAGGTCTGATGAAACCGAAACCTTTCTCTGCGTTAAAGAACTTTACAGTTCCTTGCAACTTTTGATTTTCCACTTTTTACTGAATTTAATTGATAATGATGATGCAAACATAAGTCAATAAATTCAAGAAAAACTAGAAAATATCATAATTATTTTCAGAAAATTATATATTAAACTACAAATGGCATTTTTACCACTTTCGCTTTTAATGCTTTATCTCTTACAGATACAAAAATCTCAGTACCTTCTGCACCAAACTCTTTATTTACATAGGCGATACCAATGGCTTTACCTAATGAAGGAGACTGAGTACCTGAAGTAATTTCACCTATATTATTACCAGCTGCGTCTTGCAATTGATAGCCTTGGCGCGGAATACCTCTATCCACCATTTCCAGGCCTATAAGTTTGCGTTTAGCACCTTCCTCTTTCATCTTAGCGGCATGCTCTTTACCCACAAAATCCTTTGTAAACTTGGTAATCCAGCCCAGACCTGCTTCTATAGGATTGGTGTTATCGTTGATTTCATGGCCGTATAAACAGAAACCTTTTTCTAAGCGAAGAGTATCACGCGCACCCAAACCTATTGGTTTCAGACCCTTAGGTGCACCTACTTCAAAGATGGCGTCCCATACTTTTCTGGCATTTTCTGCAGTGTCCTGTATGTAAATCTCCACCCCACCGGAGCCCGTGTAACCTGTAGCACTAATCAAAACGTTAGGCACACCGGCAAATGTTCCATAAGTGAATGTATAATACTTCAGATTCGCAAGTTCTACATCGGTAAGACTTTGCAATATTTCATTGGCCTTAGGACCTTGAATGGCCAGCTGGGCTACCTCATCAGAAATGTTTTCCAACACCGCATTGTTGGTATTGTGTTTGTTAATCCAGGCCCAGTCTTTATCGATATTGGCAGCATTAACAACCAACAAATATTTATTATCTGGCTCTATGCAATAAACCAGCAAATCATCCACTATACCACCTGTTTGATTAAGGAAGCAAGTGTATTGTGCTTTTCCGGCAGTAAGTTTAGATGCATCATTACTACATACACGCTGAATCAACTCCAATGCATTGGGGCCGGAAACCATAAATTCGCCCATGTGACTAACATCAAATACCCCGGCGTTAGTACGCACTGTTTGATGCTCTTCATTAATACTAGTATAAGAAATAGGCATGTTGTAGCCGGCAAATTCTGCCATCTTTGCACCTAAAGCAATATGCTTGTCTGTAAACGGAGTTGTTTTCATTATTCCTAAGATTAATTTTAATTTCCGGCAAAGATAACGAAATCTATACATTAAAAGGAAGCGGAGCTCAATTCGCCTTCCTTACACAACTAACTAGTTTACAACAAAATGGAGAATGTCGCTTTTTTCCGGCCGGCAATGGTCGCTTCCTGTGGTAAAAAAGCAGCCTGCCTCCTGACCCGGATTTTCAACAACTTTACTCAGCCCTATGAAGCGGGCTGAAAATTTCCCCTTCCAATCTTCTGTCTCCTCACTATTTTGTTATCTTTGTCCAAAGAACTAATGAAATGCTATGGTTGACGCACTTAGTCCGTACTGGACCTATGCTGTAGAAGGCTACAAACCCACTGATGTTACCGGAGAAGAGCTGATAATTTGGCAAAAAGGTTGTTGCTTATTTGTATATAACGATAATGAAATTCTCGATGCTCAGGTCTATACCACAGAGCAGAGCTGGGAAGCAGCCTTCTTTGAAAGAATATTTCTGAATCAGGCAATGGGGCAACACAACCAAAAAATCAAAAGAGTTTGGATTGCCGACGAACGTTCACTCATCATTCCTGAAAGACTCTATCTGGGTGAGGCTTCTAAACTTTGGCTCAAAAGACTGCATCATATCGGTGCTGATGATGAGATATTTGCCAATGCTATCCCGGAAATAGATGTGCATATTGTATATGCATATGATGCTGCCGTTGCCGCTTTGATGAAAAAATATTTCAATCATCTGGATGTATTATCACTGTCCCGTTTTTCACTGAGCAATCTGCCACAGGCAAGCAATGGAGAAAGTGTAGCCAGTCTCATATTACTTCAGCATACGGCTTTGTTGACGGTGACCAACTCAGGTAAGCTACTGGCCCATCAGACCTTCGAATTTGAAACAGTAGAAAATGTAGTCTATAAAATTGCACTCATCGCCGAGAAAAACGATTTTGACCCCACTATGATTCACTTTCAGGTAAGCGGCATTATTGATGCGGTAGAAGAGTTTGCCTTAGATTTGCGCAATTATTTCAAAAAGGTTGAAATTCTTACAGGAGATAACGGACCCATATTAGCACTATTAAAACAGATTAAAGAATGCGGATCATAGGAGGAAAGTTTGGTGGCAGAAAATTCCAACCACCGGCAAAATTACCTAACACTCGTCCTACCACAGACATTGCAAAGGAAGGCTTGTTTAATACCTTGCAGCATATGCTGGACTTCGAAGGAGCCAAAACTTTGGATTTATTTGGGGGCACGGGCAGCATCAGTTACGAATTAGCATCGAGAGGCGCCTCTTCGCTCACCATTGTAGAGCGCGATAAAGTGCCTTATGGCTTTATCAAAAAGACAATGAAAGAGCTGGATGTGCAAGGCGTGCAACTTATTT
>DATGQB010000253.1:0-4050 GCA_035304405.1 Edaphocola sp. | reverse complement strand
CTCTTTATATAAAATTATTCTTGCTTCTAATCCACTTCAATAGCTCAAAAACCATAATTTATTATGCTTTTTTCACTATTTTGTGGATTATTTGCCATAATAATTTTCTTTTAAATTCCTAATGCGTAATCTGGGTTTATCTAAGTTTTTTTATTATAGAATTTTGAGTAACTTTGCCCTGCAATTGCAATTGCTTTAATTAAACCACGGGGTGCCTTACTTATCAGGCTGAGATCAAACCCGTAGAACCTAGACCAGGTAATGCTGGTTAGGAAATGGTAGGTCTGAAACGTTTTTCGTTGAGCACTTACTACTTCACATTTTCTAAACCTATGACTTAGGGGCGATGTCGTACGTATTGCCTCCGGGAATAGGATTATTGTTCATTGTTAAAACGAAATTTTGCTAAAAATGAATCAAATCAAAGCGGCACTAATCCTTATGGCGGCCGGTTTGCCCATGTTGCTTGCCGCACAGGAACAAAACCCTCCGGTTGCTTCCAATACTGAAGATGCCGATTCCACACTAATGGTGCATCAGTTGGATGATGTGGTAGTCAATGCACTTAGAGTGGGGCATAATGCACCTTTTGCGCATGCCAATATCAATAAAAAGGAGATTAAAGAACTTAACACCGGGGTGGACTTACCCTTTTTATTGGATCAGACAGCATCTGTCCTGGTCAACTCAGATGCGGGCAATGGTGTAGGTTATACAGATATCAGAATAAGGGGTACGGACAATAACCGAATTAACCTTACCATCAACGGTGTCCCTATCAATGACCCGGAATCTCAAGGGGTGTTTTTTGTGAATTTCCCGGATGTGGCCTCCTCTACCAGCAGTATTCAAATACAAAGAGGTGTAGGGGCTTCTACTAATGGTTCGGGTGCCTTTGGTGCCTCTATTAATATCAGTAATCTGGCTCAGGAATATAGCGCCAGCGCTAGGCTCAGCAATTCTGTAGGCTCTTATGGTCTGTTGCGCCATAGTCTTAATTTGGGTTCCGGAATGCTTAAGGGCGGCTTCCAATTTGACCTGCGCTTATCCAAGATTTCTAGCGATGGTTATGTAGAACGTAGTAGTGCTGACCTGAAATCTTTTCAGTTTTTGGCAGGCTGGCGCAGCAAAAACAATAAATCTCGTCTGAAATTCAACTTGTTTTCCGGAACAGAGAAAACAGGGCAGGCCTGGAATGGTGTATTGGAGCAGGATTTGGCTGAAAATCGCCGCATGAATGAGCTAGGCCTGAAAGAAGACGGTACTTATTATCGTAACCAGACGGATAACTATCAGCAAGACTACTATCAGCTCTTCTGGGACCAGCAGCTGAGCCATCATTGGGATTTGAATACCGGTATTTTCCTTACTCGAGGCAAGGGTTATTATGATGAGTACCGCATAGACGAAAAGTATTCAGATTATTTCTTGCCATCACCGGTAATTGGCGGCGACACGATACCTACCACCTCTCTTACACGCCAATTGTGGCTGGACAACTATTATTATGGCGTGCTGCTCAATCTGAAGTATCGTGCTCCCGGTAGAGCTTTGGTATTAGGTGGCTCTGCACTGCAATACGATGCCAAGCATTATGGTTATGTAAACTGGGCAGCTAATGGGGGCGTTCCTGAAGCATACCAATGGTATCATTTACCGGCATACAAAAATGATGCGAACATTTATGCAAAGGCTGAGCAGCAGTTTGGTCTTAACTGGCTGGGTACTTTAGACTTGCAATATCGATATGTGAACTACGAAATCCAGGGTTTTCGTAAGAATATAGATATTCGTCAGGAGAATGTATATGGATTTTTTAATCCAAAGGCAGGGATTACATACCTGGGGGCCCGCAGTAGAGCTTATTTCTCCTTTGCTATGGCCGGAAAGGAACCCAATCGTAACGATTTTGAGGCTGGTATAGTAGAAGTGCCCAAGCCTGAGCGCCTATACGATTATGAGTTAGGGTATCAGTATTTCAGCAAAAGCTCAAGCTTTAGTGCTAATTTGTATTACATGTTTTACCGCGACCAGCTTATATTAACCGGAAAAATCAATGATGTAGGAGCTTATACTCGTAGTAATGTAGATGAAAGCTATCGTGCCGGTATAGAGCTAGAAGCGAAACATCGCTTTTCTAAGAAGTTTAGTGCTTTTGCCAATGC
Source organism: Edaphocola sp. (assembly GCA_035304405.1). GTDB lineage: Bacteria > Bacteroidota > Bacteroidia > Chitinophagales > Chitinophagaceae > Edaphocola. The sequence continues at coordinate 1,885 of DATGQB010000253.1, read as the reverse complement.
TACACTTTCTCAAAACAAGATTAAAGCCTTTACGGAGTATATAGATGATTACGATAATGGTGGACAGCAGGAAGTGCTGCACAAGAATACAGATATTGCATTGTCGCCCAATGCTATAGCACAGGCGGGTATCAGTTACGAACCTTTTGATTTTGCAAAGGACCAAAGTCTGCGCCTGAGTTTGCATGGCAAGTACGTAAGCCGTCAGTATCTGGACAATACCTCCAATAATGGGCGCAGTATTCAGCCATATACCTTGTTCAATTTTAATCTCAACTACACTACTTCGCTCTTTAAGCAGCATGACGTGAGCATCATAGCTGGTGTAAACAATTTGCTGAACAAGAAGTATGAGAGCAAAGGGTACACCTTTAGCTATTACTGGGGCGGACTGCAGACCTATAATTATTATTTCCCACAAGCAGGAAGAAACTACAATCTTACCCTTGTTTTGGAAATCTAGCAGTGCAGAAAAATTTAGATGTGGCCTTTTGGAGTGGAAGCTCCGAAATGGCCACATTTTCTAGATATGCCCACGATTGTTTTTCACTTTGAATGTATAATTTTTCGTACTTTTGCGCAAAATTTATTCACATCCTTAAAATATCTTTTCAGAAATGAGTAAAGTAAAAGTTGCCATTAATGGTTTCGGTCGTATCGGTCGTTTAGCATTCCGTCAAATCTTCAATTTGGATGGTATCGAAGTTGTTGCAATCAATGATTTAACCAAGCCGCACGTTTTGGCGCACTTGTTGAAATACGATACTGCACAAGGTCGCTTCAATCAGGAAGTGAGCAGCTCTGACAATGCGATTACAGTAAATGGCAACGAAATCAAGATATATGCAGAAAAAGATCCTGCTAACATTCCTTGGGGTCAGCATAATGTTGATGTAGTATTGGAATGTACCGGTTTCTTTACTGATGCTGAAAAAGCAAAAGCTCATATCACTGCAGGTGCCAAAAAAGTAGTTATTTCTGCTCCAGCTACCGGTGATTTGAAAACTGTTGTATTCAATGTAAACCACGATATTCTTGATGGTAGCGAAACAGTTATCTCTTGTGCATCTTGTACTACCAACTGTTTAGCTCCAATGGCAAAAGTATTGCATGACAACTTTGAAATCAAAGTGGGTCAAATGACTACCGTACATGCTTACACAAATGACCAAAACACTTTGGATGCACCTCACGGTAAAGGTGATTTGCGTCGTGCAAGAGCTGCTGCAGAAAACATCATCCCTAACTCTACTGGTGCTGCGAAAGCTATTGGCCTGGTAATTCCTGAGTTGAAAGGTGTGCTTGATGGTGGTGCACAGCGTGTGCCTACCGTTACTGGTTCTTTGACAGAACTGACTACCGTTTTAGGTAAAAAAGTTACTGCTGAAGAAATCAACGCTGCAATGAAAGCTGCTGCAAACGAATCATTTGGTTATAACGAAGACGAAATCGTTTCTAGCGATATCATTGGTACTTCTTTCGGTTCTATCTTCGATGCTACTCAAACTAAAGTAGTTACTGTGGGCGATATGCAAATGGTAAAAACTGTATCTTGGTATGACAACGAGATGAGCTATGTATCTCAGCTGGTACGCACTGTTAAGTACTTTGCCGGACTGATGACTAAATAAGATTATCATCTGATTGTTTTTATAAATAAAGGCGCATGTTTCAAGTGCGCCTTTATTTTTGTTTGGCGCTTATTACTTGTGGTCTTGCCTTTGATTGTCGGTAATAAGTACTTTTATCCCAGATTACGCATTAGGAATTTAAAAGAAAATTATTATGGCAAATAATCCACAAAATAGTGAAAAGAGCATAATAAATTATGGTTTTTGAGCTATTGAAGTGGATTAGAAGCAAGAATAATTTTATATAAAGAGTC
>DATGQB010000252.1:0-6873 GCA_035304405.1 Edaphocola sp. | reverse complement strand
GAGATTTTTAGCTAAAACTGCAGGTATTCTTAGTGCCTTGTTCAGCCGGCATGTATAATGTTAAGAGTAGATGCGGGATGCCTAAAGTTTATTTATGGGTAATGCATAGATAACCGAGTAAATTTATTTACTTTGTTTGTTTAAGTACGGCATACCTAAACAGGTGGCATTTACGTTAAAAGATACTATGAGAGGAAAATTTATTTCTGCCATAATGATGCTTGCGAGTTGCTGCTGGGCGCATGAGAGCTCGGCGCAGATAGTAGGAGGGAAGCGCGCATTTGAATTTCTGAATCTCTCAAACAGTGCGCATGTTACCGCCCTGGGCGGACTGGCACCGGCGCAGCCTGCACAGGATGTGACACTGGCATGGCAGAATCCGGCATTTTACCGTCCTGGTTTGCACAATCAATTGGCATTCAATTATAACATGTATTATGCCGATATAAAAGTAGCTAATTTTAACTATGCCTATCATTCGCCTAAGCTCAACACTACTTTTGGAGGAGGGGTGCAACAGGTGAATTATGGTACCTTCTCTGCCTTCGATGAACGGGAAACTTATCTGGGTGAGGTGCGCGCCAGCGATATGGTGATACATTTGTCGGCCTCCCGAAGTTACTTTGACCGCTGGAGGTTGGGTGCTACACTCAAATATGCCCATTCAGTACTTGCAGAACGTAATGCAGGAGCCATTCTGGGTGATATCGGTTTAAGCTATGTAGATACTACAAACAAGGTTACAGTGGGATTGGTAGCCAGGAATATAGGATTTATGACCCAAAAGTATAATCCTATGTTACCGGCAGAACCGCTGCCTTTTGATATCAATATAGGCCTTACCAAAGAGCTGCAACACTTGCCTTTAAAGGTGTTTGTAGTGCTGCATCATTTGTATCAGTGGGATATAAGGTATAATAACCCGGCTGATAAGAAGAAGAATGTGTTTTTGAACGATAGTACAGCTAGCGATGATAAATCCTACTTTGTAGATAAACTCTTCCGTCATGTGAATCTTGGCGCTGAGCTCACTTTGGGCAAGCGGCTGAGCCTGACTCTGGCATATAACCACCTGCGCCGTGCAGAATTGGCCACTTTTGAAACTAAAGGTATGGCGGGCTTCAGTATGGGTGCCGGTTTATATCTCAACAAGTTGCAGTTGCATTTTGGCCGGTCGATAATGGCTACTGCCGGAGCGTATAACGAATTTGGACTCAATATTTACCTTGATAGGTTTATACGTGGAAAAGATCAGGATGTAAGAACAAACTCGTGGTCTCAAAACTATCCAAATTGGTAAAAAAACTCTGAATTAGCTAATTGTGGAATTTTGGAGCTATTTTTGTGAGTGATTAACAATCTTAATATATGGCAGAAGGTAAAAAGAACTATGAAGTAAGAATCGGTCTGCTTGCTTTGGCGTCAATAGTAGCTCTTTTTCTAGGTTTTAATTTCTTTAAAGGAAAGAATATTTTTAGCCGGGAGAAGGAATACTATGCATTATTTGACGATGTAAAAGGGCTTGGCAACTCATCCCAGGTGGTGATTAACGGCTATAAAATCGGAAAGGTATCTGAAATTGAAATGCAGCCCGACAGAAGATTTAAAATCACAATGGTAATAGATAAAGATTTTAAGGTTCCTGAGGGCTCAACAATTGAGCAGGTAACTGCCGATTTGCTCTCTGGTACTAAAAATCTGGAATTACTGCCCACAGCCAGCACTAAGGAAGCGCCGGAAGGTAGCGAGTTACAAGCAGTGGCGGCAAAAGGCTTGATGGATGGTATCACCACAGGTGTGCCTGGGGTGATTGAGAATCTGGATAGAGCAACGGCCAACGCCGACACATTATTAGGAAATTTCAGAAGTGTAGTCACTGACAATACTGGTAAACATGTAGAGCAGATTCTGGCTTCTTTGGAGCTGACCATGCAGCAGATTAGTATACTGGCCAAATCGCTCTCTCAAGAATCTAAAAATATCAGCGCGCTGCTGGCCAGTGCTAATGGTACGGTGGGTCAGTTAGAAAAGCTGAGCACGGGTCTGAACGATGGTAAGGTAGATCGCATCTTAAATAATGCAGAAGGCGTTACCGCTCAAATGTCTCAGGCAAAGATTCAGCAAACCATTGACAATCTGGAAAATACTACCCGTAAGCTCGATGGCCTTATGGAGAAATTGGACCGGAAAGATGGTTCTTTAGGCTTATTGGTTAATGACCCGCAGTTGTATCATAATCTTAATACTACAATTGCAGAGTTGGGAGCTCTGTCAGAAGATTTAAAAAAGCATCCTGCACGTTATATTAATCTTTCCGTTTTTCCTTCTAAATCAAGGAAATAACTGGATATCTCAAAAAAAGGGGCAGTATCAAAGATACCGCCCCTTTTTTGTACTTGGTTATACATCGCGGGCTCCTCCTCAGAGGCGAGATTGGTATTGCCGGACATGGGCTTGGGCGCTCTATTTTTCATTTCCAGATTAAGAAATCTTGCCCATTTGCCCTATCGCCCATACTCGTCAAACTAGTGCTTTGACCGTAAACGTAATCATTTTTGCCTCACCGTTACCTCAGTATAAGGCTCTTACTTCATTTTTATAAGGGGCGAAGATGTATATGTATTTGTTGCTTACATCGCCGGTTACATCGTATATCCAAAAGCTTGTTGGTTTCAAGATATTCGCCTGATTTACTATTTCCTTTAGTACCAGAGTATTGCCGTTGTTTGTAAATTCAAGTTGGCTGTGCTTCGGCATGGCAATAAATATTATCTTTGCAGCAACGCGTTTTAATATTTGTTCTTTTGGAATACGCAATAGAGATTTCCGGCCTTTATAAAAAATTTCCTAATGCTGAATTTCACTCTGTCAAAAACATGGAGCTGAAATTCCGCAAAGGTGAGATTTCAGGCCTCTTGGGACCCAATGGTGCAGGCAAGACCACTACAATTTCTATGTTGTGTGGTTTGGTCAAGCCCGACAGTGGGCAGATGCGCGTGCTGGGTATGGATGTAGCCACACACCAAACCCAAATGCTTCAAAAAATTGGTGTGGTCACGCAGCAAATAGCGCTGTATCCGCTGTTGAGCGCCCGTGAGAATCTTAATTATATTGGCAGTCTCTATAATATTCCCAAAAAGGAGCGCAAAGAGCGCATCGACAGCCTTCTGGAGCGCTTTGGTTTGATAGCCAATGCAGACAAACAGGTGAAAAATTACTCAGGTGGGATGAAAAGACGCTGTAATATTATTGCCGCATTACTGCATCAGCCCGAGTTGCTTATTCTGGACGAGCCCACTGCAGGGGTGGATATCCATTCCCGTGCTATGATTCTCGATTTTTTGCACGAATATCATCAAGCGGGCAATACGCTTATTTATACCTCACATCTGCTCGAAGAGGCCGAGCGCTTGTGTACCAGCGTAGCTATTGTGGACAATGGCTCCTGCATCGTGCAGGGAGATATTGAAACGCTTAAGCAGCAAGTTCCGGGCATCCGTAATCTGGAAGATTTATTCATGCATTACACGGGTCGCTCGCTGCGCGAGTAGCATTCATCCGGAGCAGATGGTGGTCAGCCATCTTATTTAACCACCTACTTCATCATGAGCAAGAGGAGACAGCAGATAAAGAAAATGGTGCCCAAGCCTGAGTTCGAAGGCCTCACATTGGGTTGGATATTGAAGGATGTGTTCAAAAATCTGGAAAAAATCAGACTGTTTGAGCGTGCCGCTGCCATTTCTTTCAATATCATGTTGGCCATTCCTCCTTCGCTCATATTTTTGGCATCGCTTATTCCGTTTTTTCCTATCGATAATATCGAAAAGGGAATAATCGATACTATCCAGAATTATATTCCGTCAGATACCATCAGTGGCAAATTCACCGGCCTGGTAAGCGATTTTCTCAATACTAAGCGCCGCGATTTGCTCTCCTTCGGTTTGCTATTTGCCATTATATATTCATCCAACGGGCTTATGGGTATTATGCGCGCTTTTGATAGAGAAACGGAGGTGCGCAAATTCCGTACAGCATTTGCCCGCAGGCTCAAGGCTATATGGCTCACTATGCTGCTCATGATATTGTTTATCATAGTAGTGGCGGTGCTTATCGTGCAGTCCAATGTGCTCAACTATCTTATCGACCAGTTTCCGGTGAGCCGGGGGCTATTGCGATGGATTACCAATGCTACATTGGGTTTCGTCATGCTCATGATGGTGTGTATAATCTATCGTTTCTGTCCCAGTTTGCACACCAAAGTCAAGTTTGTTAATATAGGCGCTATTGTAGCTACAGTGATGATATGGGCTATTTCGGCAATGTTTATCTATCTTTCTTCCAACTTTATACAGTACGACCAAGTGTACGGACCTCTAGGTACCATGCTCATGTCACTGGTGTGGATTAATCTTATTGCTATCATCATCCTCTGGGGCTTCGAAATCAATATGACCATACTGCTCAAAGGTCGCAGTGCTATAAGCAGAATGGAGGCCTCATAGCCTACTCTTAAATTTTTATGTGCGTGCCCTGCCGCTCTCTTCCCAAGCATGATTCTGGCTGCATGACGAGCTTAGTATCGGGCCTGAAAACCCGGCTCTTCTGGTGTAGCCCGCACAGATCCTAGCCGCGCAGTATTCAGGCTTTGCAGCAAGAGTTATTGCCTATTGCCAATGATACTCTCCTTGCCACTACATTGTTTAAGCCTCACCATTCGTTGCTGTAGGCTTGCTGTGGTTGTTCCTAGAGCGCATTGTGAATCTCTGTATGTTGATTAGTGAAATTAGGGCATGGTCAGGGCAAAAGCTCATTCCGTTCGGGCATTTACTGCTCAATGGCTTTCAACTGCCAGCCTCGCTCTTTGCAATAGGCCAGTAGGCGCGGCAATACATACTGCATATTTCGCTGTGCCTTCTCGCTGTCGTGAAGCACAATGATGTCTCCCGGTTTGATATGTTTTAGAATCGTGCGTAAGCATTCCTCGGGTGATAGTTTATGGTCCCAGTCTCCGGCTATAATGCTCCATAAAGTTATTTTATAGCCTAAAGCTATTAAAGCATGAGCTTGTTTGCGTCTCAGGCTGCCATAAGGTGGCCTGAATAGTTTACTGTCAATCCATTGCTCTGCTTGCTTTACATTGGCTAAATAATCTTTCGTGTTGGTCCTCAACCCTTTCACATGGCTGTAACTGTGGTTGCCCACGCTGTGTCCGCAGGCTATTATTCGTTTGTACGTCTCTTGATGTTGGGCCACGTTTTTGCCCACACAAAAAAATGTAGCCTTAGCCCGATATTCTTCTAATACGTCCAAAACCCAATTGGTGATGACAGGGTGGGGCCCGTCATCAAAGCTTATATAAACAGCCGGTTGTGTATCATCAGGAGTAATGCTCCAGGTGATTTTTTTAAAGGCTTTTTGTATCCATTTGGGAATTGCTTTGATGTACATAGAGCCGCAAAATTAATGCATTTTCTTGCTGCACCTCCTCTGTTTCTGCTCGGTTTATTTTGCTACTTTTGCCATCTGCGATTATTTATTCGCTTGGGCTATTTATGTTTATAGAACCATTATACACAAAAGGAAAAGGTTGGATTGAAGTGATTTGTGGCTCCATGTTCTCCGGAAAGACAGAAGAGCTTATTCGTAGGCTGAGAAGGGCCCAAATTGCGCATCTGCGGGTAGAGATTTTCAAACCCTCGGTAGACCGTAGGTATGCAGAATATGACGTAGTGTCGCATAATGACCTGCGTATTCGCTGCACACCGGTTAGCTCTTCTCAGAACATACTGCTCCTGGCAGATGAGGTGGATGTGGTAGGCATAGATGAAGCCCAGTTTTTTGATACTGAGATTGCAAATGTAGCCGAAACCTTGGCCCGTAAAGGCATCAGAGTTGTGGTTGCCGGCCTGGATATGGATTTTAAAGCAGAGCCGTTTGGTCCAATGCCATTATTGTTGGCAAAGGCAGATTACGTGACCAAGCTGCATGCCATATGTGTACGTTGCGGACAAATAGCGCATTTTTCCTATAGGAAGTCTGCCGAAGAGCAAAAAGTACTGCTTGGAGAGACAGACCACTATGAGCCGCGCTGCCGCTCTTGTTTTTATGCCGATGATAGTGAGTAGCAAGTTTACTATTTACTTGTAGGACTATTTTTTTCTTTCAGCGAAAATGTCGCAATTACAGGGTTATGGTCTGAAAGAGATAAATTAGGCGAACGATACGCGCGGCAGTTTAAAGCCTGTGCATCATAAAGCATATAGTCTATGCGCAAGGTGGGGAATATCTTGCGATAGGTTCTGCCCAATCCCAGTCCATTACTACTAAAGGCATCTGCTAAGCTTCCTTTTATTTTTGTATATACGTAAGAGCCAGGCATATCATTAAAATCGCCACAAATAATTACAGGTAAATCACTGCTGCTTGTAATCGCATTGATAGCATTGGCTTGGCGTGCTCGTTTGGATGAGGCCATCATTAGCTTTTTCAAAAGTCCTTTAGCTTCTGAGTCCAAACTTGTGGAGAACGTTTGGGTGCGCTCTTCCGCCAAAGCTACCTCTTTATCATCAAAAGTTACCGACTGTAAATGCGTGGTGAAAAGCCTCAATTTCCTTTCATCCGAGAGTGCCACATCTACTCCCAGCAAAACATAGTTTTTGCTGGCAGAGTCTATATGATACACTTTCGCATTTGAAAGCGGAAATTTTGAAAATATCATATTGCCAACTGTGATAATCTCCCCTTTTTTGGCTGAGATGTTCAAATGCCGCTTAAATGCCTGATCCTCATACCCAAATTCATGGTAGGCGTAGCCCATATTGCGGAATATCTCTGTATAAGGCTCGTTAGGATTGTCGTTGTCAAAATAAAACT
>DATGQB010000251.1:0-15998 GCA_035304405.1 Edaphocola sp. | reverse complement strand
CTTCTAATCCACTTCAATAGCTCAAAAACCATAATTCATTATGCTTTTTTCACTATTTTGTGGATTATTTGCCATAATAATTTTCTTTTAAATTCCTAATGCGTAATCTGGGATAAAAAGGAGCCAAAATACAGTCGACTGTAATTATGGCTCCCTTTTTGTTTGTTTATTTAGATTCGACGTTAGCTAATGCGAATCATATCAGCTCCTGCATTATTTTCTTATAAGTGGCAGAGCAGATACACGACCTTCAGCATCCAGCAATATCAATGTGTACATACCGGCTGCTAAATTTCCTGTCTCAATCCTCATTTGCCGACTATCTACCATTGCCTGACGCATCACTTGCCCCAGGGCATTCACCAGGCGGTATTGCATACCTTGGTAAGCTACGTTCTTCAAATCTACTACCAGCTCATTCTCAAACGGAACAGGATATACATCCACAGCATTCTCCGCAAATAAGCCCTTCAGCCCTGTGCCCTGATTAGTAATGGTAATCAATATAGAATCGGCAAAACTCGGATCGTCAAGTGACACTGCTTTGGCCCAAACCGTACCATTTGCCATTGCTGTTACCAATCCATTATTAGAAATCGTTGCCATTCCGGTTACAGCTATCACACTCCACAATACATCTTGCACCGCTTCTGCTGGCAGCACCTGAGCTTCCAGTTGCAGCGTACCACCATTCACATCTATCATAGCCGGCACACCATTCTGAGTACCTACAACCACTCCGGTAATGGGTACAATCTGGCCAGAAATCTGAATCTCAAGAGAGTCCATAATAGTAGTGTCGCCTACAGCTACTGCCTTGGCCCATACATTACCATTACTCAATGCCGTTACCAATCCGGTTGAAGAGATGTCTGCGTTGCCGGTACCCGGAACGATTGTCCAGATAACATCCTGATTGGCACTAGCCGGCAAGACCTCTGCTTCCAGCTGCAGTGTACCACCATTGGTAGTGATTTCAGCCGGCGCAGAACCTGCTGTAGTGATAACCACACTTGTTGGCACCGGAGCCAGTACGGTAACAGTATAGTCTTCAATCTCTCCATAAGTTCCAAATATTGATGACAAAGAAGGACCAAAGCAAGGATCACCCATATTCATATCGTCCCAGTCTACCACTACTCTCATGCGTGTATTTCCAGGCAATGCAGTAGCCGGTGGAGTAATATCATACGTAAGTGTCACCAATCCGGTTTGAGCGGTACCACTGGCGAGGGTGTACATCTCACCTGGATCGTCTAGCGTATCATTCTGATTCCAGTCTATAAATACATGTACATACTCGTCTGCATCCGACATAATGCGAACCGTAATGGTACTTTGTACGCCTATACTTACCTCTATAGGCCCCAAGGCTGTAAAGTCGGAATAGGCTGTTGCTCCCTGACCAGACTTATTCTGAACGCTACCAAAGGACACACTGTCAATATAATCCCAGCTATTGTCTATAAAGTTGATCGGTGGAGCGCAATATTGAGCCTTAGACTCAAATGGCGTAAATAATAAAAAGCTGATAAGTGCTGCAAGAATTGTGTTAAAAATCTGTCTCATGCTGTTTCATTTAAGGGTTTACAAATGGATTAGAATACCAAATATAAATTTTTACTCGCAATTAACAAAATTATATAAAACCACACTGGACTAGTTTTGGACACAGATTAAAAAATTAGCCATAAAAGTAAAGACCTGTCAATTTTGTTATCAACTGGTTATCATGCACATACAGACCATTCCCAAATAAACATTTTTCACATAAATGACACTTAAAAATATTTTTTCAACCATGCCACTTCCGGCAGATTCTAAGCTATCAGCTTTGCACTATTGTAATGGGCAGCCTTAAACTTTCTACATTTCACATTAGCTGGAAGACAGCAACAGTTAATTGTTAGAGCATACCAAGCCCAAAAACTAAAAGTTTAGTAATCACCCTACCTTTAACAGAAATTAACACTAAATTTCTCCCTTAAATCCGTAATTTCATTGTACTAAACGAAAAAACAATAAATTATGAGTATAGTTCAAACCGCAAAGACCCCTAATATTACATTTAAGCATCTTCATTATCAGGATACTCCTTTACTAGTAGCGAATGTATGGAATGCCCACAGTGCTGCTCTGGCCGAGAAAGCCGGCTTCCAGGCGGTTGCCACCTCCAGCCATGCTATTGCCAACGCTTTGGGCTATGAGGATGGAGAAGAAATAAGCGTACAGGAATTACTGTTTATTATCAAACGCATCAAAGCCGCAGTGCGTATTCCTGTCTCTGTCGATTTTGAAGCCGGTTACTCCTCAGATCCTATGGAAGTGGCGGAATATGTAAAACAGCTTGTAGACGTCGGTGTCGCCGGCATTAATCTGGAAGACGGTATAATATCAGACGGCAAAAGACTCCTAGGCGATGCCGAGGACCTTGCAGAAAAGATAAGAGTTATCAAAGCCACACTGGACATTTTTATCAATGCCAGAATTGACACTTATACTACCGAAACACCCAACGCATTAGAAGAGTCAGTACGCAGGGCTCATTTATACCAGTCTGCAGGCGCTGATGGCATCTTTGTACCGTTGATGGAAAAGGAAGAAGACATCAGGGCATTTGTAGAAAAGGTAAAATTGCCCTTAAATCTATTCACGACAAAGCTTTTACCCCCATACGACCGCCTGGCCGAACTAGGTGTAAAAAGAATTAGCCATGGCGCCAAACAATATGAACAACTGATGAAAAAATCCGAAGAAATTCTTGTCAGTTACCTAAAAACCAAAGACTATAAGATAGTTTTGGGCTAAAATTTCGCAATTGCGAAGAGCCTGGTAACATTTTGGTAGAAACAAAGTCCAGGCTTCAGTCCGAACGAGCATTAAATAGCGCTGCCGACTCGGAATGAAAGATAGATTGTAATTTTGAAGAAATATTGGAAACTTATGATACATTATAATAAAGTAGGTGGTGGACCCGCAGTGATACTCGTTCACGGATTTCCCAACGATGGCTCTAGCTGGAATGAGGTCGTACCCCATTTGTCGAAAGACTATTGTTACATCATTCCAGACTTACCCGGAGCGGGTCAAAGTGCTTATGTACCGGAGCTCACGCTTGGCTATATGGCCGAACAACTACAACAGATTATGCGCTACGAAGGGATTGACAAAGCAATTTTCGTAGGGCACTCCATGGGAGGTTATACCATTATGGAAGCCACTCAGCTGTTTCCGCAACAGATTGCAGGCATATCACTTGTGCATTCATCTGCATCTGCCGACAGCGAAGAAAAAAAAGCAGCACGACTTAAGTCAATTAAGCTGCTTAGAAACGGACCTGAAGGCAAGCGTGCGTTTCTAAGAGCCATGGCGCAAAACCTGTTTGCACCAGACTTTTTGGCGAAAAACCCTCAGGCTGCAGAACAAATTTACGAAAATGGCTTTAAGCTCAGTGCCGATGCACTGGCCGCATTTTATCAGGCTATTATGTTGCGCAGCGATAAAACAGAGTGGACAAAGCAAAACACCGAGATACCCATGCAGTGGATTATAGGCGATGAAGACAAGGCCTCTCCATTGCAAGAAGCATTGCAGCAGTGTCACCTCTCTCAGATTAACGATGTGCAGATTTACAGAGGCGTAGGGCATATGTCCATGATAGAAGCGCCGGAGCGCCTGGCTCAGGACCTCAACAACTTCTTTGATTACGTCTGGAAACAATCTTAAGTTTCGCTCATTATGCAGTTTAAATTACATGCTCCGTTTGCTCCCGCCGGAGACCAACCCTCTGCTATCACTCAGCTAACAGAAGGGGTGCACCGTGGCGAGCATTATCAAACCCTACTTGGCGTTACCGGCTCGGGCAAAACTTTTACCATGGCTAATGTGATTCAAAATGTGCAGAAGCCAACACTGATATTGACACATAATAAGACATTGGTGGCCCAGCTTTACGGAGAATTCAAGCAATTTTTTCCGGAAAATGCAGTCAACTACTTTGTTTCTTACTACGATTATTACCAGCCGGAGGCATATATGCCGGTTACAGATACCTATATTGAGAAAGATCTGGCCATCAACGAAGAACTTGAAAAATTGCGTCTGCGCACCACTACTGATTTACTCAGTGGCCGCCGCGATATTCTGGTGGTAGCGTCTGTGTCCTGTATTTATGGTATGGGTAATCCTACCGATTTTGAAAACGGCATTGTACGCATCTCGGTGGGCGATGCCATGTCCCGAAATGGACTACTGCATCGATTGGTTAACAGTTTGTACAATCGCTCGGAGGGCGAGTTTGGAAGAGGTACGTTTAGGGTAAAAGGAGATACCGTGGACATTAATCTGCCTTATGTGGATTATGGCTACAGAATCACTTTCTTTGGTGATGAGATTGAAAGCATTGAGCGTTTTGATGTGGAAAACGGCAAGCGCATAGCCCGCATGGACCATGCAGCCATATTTCCTGCCAATATGTATGTGGCACCCAAAGACCAGATGGGGCAGATTGTAAGAGAAATTCAGGACGAGCTCTTCGCTCAGGTGGAATATTTCAAGCGGGAAGGCAAGCATATAGAAGCGCAGCGAATCAAAGAAAGGGTTAACTACGATCTGGAAATGATTCAGGAATTGGGCTATTGTAGCGGAATCGAAAACTATTCCAGATTTCTGGATCGCCGCTCACCCGGCACACGCCCCTTCTGCCTGCTGGACTACTTTCCTAAAGACTACATTATGTTTATAGACGAAAGCCATGTGACCGTTCCTCAGATTTCAGGAATGTATGGCGGCGACCGCTCCAGAAAAATGAATCTGGTGGACTTCGGCTTTCGCCTACCCTCGGCATTGGACAACAGACCACTCAGTTTCAATGAATTTGAAAGCCTGCTCAATCAGGTAATTTTTGTGAGTGCTACGCCTGGCTCTTTTGAACTCAATGCCACAGAAGGGTTGGTAGTAGAACAAGTAGTGCGCCCTACAGGCCTGTTAGACCCCCCAATCGAAGTGCGCCCTAGCCTAAACCAGATAGATGATTTGCTGGAAGAAATTGACGAGAGAGTGAAGCGCAACGAAAGAGTACTGGTAACCACCCTGACCAAAAGAATGGCGGAAGAGCTGGACAACTACTTGCAAAAAATTAATATTCGCTCCCGTTATATTCACAGTGAGGTAGACACACTGGAACGTGTAGAGATATTGAGACAACTACGATTGGGCGAGATAGACGTACTCGTAGGCGTCAACCTGCTCAGAGAAGGTCTTGACCTACCCGAGGTAACACTGGTAGCCATACTCGATGCCGATAAGGAAGGCTTTTTGAGAGATGAACGCTCTCTAACACAGATGGCAGGGCGTGCAGCAAGAAATGCAGACGGATTGGTTATATTTTATGCTGATAAGATTACCGACAGCATGCAACGCACCATAGACGAGACCCAGCGCCGCAGAGAGAAACAGATTGCCTATAATCTGGAACATGGCATTACGCCTTCCACTGTGGTAAAATCTGTGGAGCAAATTATGAAACAAACTTCTGTGCTCGACATCAAAGGCTATGATGAAAGCAATCCGCTGGCTGTACCGGAACTTGGCGACAATTTAGCCGCAGAAGATTTTACAGAATATCATTCTGCTGCCGATATCAAAAAGGCTATTGAAAAAGTGAAAAAGGCCATGCAAAAAGCGGCTAAAGACCTTGACTTTATGGAAGCAGCCCGTCTGCGCGATGAAATGTTTTCACTGGAAAAACGACTAGAAAAATTATAAATGAATTCAAGCACAGCCATGGAAAAGAGGACGGGTGGCCATCCCGTCCTCTTTTTTTACTAGTCACCCTTTGTTATGCACTAGTTCAACCCGCTCAAAGCGCGAGTTCATAAAATAAGTTGGCAAAATTTTCCCTTCTTGAACATTACAATTATCCCTATGTTTGCAAAATCAACATTCAAATAAGCCCCATATGCTTACCAACTTGAACCTAGAGAAAAAATTATCCCTCGGCGCAATTCTGCTTCTATCCATGGCATCATGTAATAAAGAACGCAACAATTATTCTTACTGGACTGTGGATGGCAAAGAATATTCCAGCAATAAAGCCCGATACACTTCCGGGAAAGGCGGAGCGGGGATTTCGACCAGCGGATTGAGCAATGGATTTTCCCTCAGTTTTAAATCTCATTATCCGTCTCAGCAAGGGAAACTCTACTTGCGCGGAGTAGAAAACCAAAGCGATTATCCTGTTTACAATACATTGCAATTTCGCGTCAATGGTAAAACATACATGGTTAACCATGATAGCGCCTATATCATATATTCAATTGTAAACGGACAAGACCAGTTTGTACTTCCCGAGACAAAGTTTATCAACTACACCGACTCCCTACGAGACACGGTAGTAATAGAAGCAGTTATATACAAACCCAAAAAGTAGTAAACTGGACAACTGATGTCTGGAGCGCTACCTGAGTAAAGCCCCTTAAATATTTGAAGTACAAAGAGTCAAAACGCAAAATACATAATCATGGCAGCACGCATCATCGTACATCCTAGCATGCGACGATGAATAGCTAGATGACTACTGTGCCTATAAAAAATACCCTCCGGCTACCTAATGTGCGGAGGGTATTCTATCAATAATACAAATGCTAAAGTGCGCCTTCGAGGAAGAATTTAACATCACCCATATTGCGGATATTCTGCACCACTAGAAGAAACACAGTACCAATCTGCTTCATCTTAGCTTGGTTGGTTCCCACTTGTATATAATTCATAATCTTGTTGAAAGTCTCACTCTCATAATAAGGAGAATCAGGATTATTGATAAAATACAGGCGCATGACCTTGTTTCTGATAATCAATTTTTCAAAGCCCAGGTCTCGAGCCATTTTGCGGCAGCGCACTACGGTCATCAGCTGCTGCACCTCATACGGTAAGGGTCCAAAACGGTCTATAAGCATAGCTTCAAAAGACTGTAGCTCTGCTTCCTCCTCAATATTATCCAGCTGAGTGTATAAAGACAGACGCTCAGTGATACTGCCCACATACGACTCCGGAATAAGTATTTCCAAATCGGTATCAATAGTACAGTCGGTAACATATTCTTTCTTGCGCTCCAGCTCTTCGGCAAATACTTCTTTAAACTCGCTATGCTTAAGTTCGCGAATGGCCTCAGCAAGTATTTTTTGATACATTTCGAAACCGATATCGGCAATAAAACCGCTCTGCTCCCCGCCCAGAAGGTTACCGGCTCCACGGATATCGAGGTCACGCATAGCAATCTGGAAACCGCTGCCCAGCTCGTTAAATTCTTCAAGTATCTGTAACCGGCGGCGGCTATCATTGGGCAAAGTCAGTAGCGATGGGGCTACCAGATAGCAAAAAGCCTTCTTATTGCTACGCCCTACCCGACCTCTGAGCTGATGCAAATCGCTCAGACCAAACTGATGTGCATTATTAATAATAATGGTATTGGCGTTAGAGATATCTACACCCGACTCTACAATATTGGTACAGCACAATACATCATACTTATGCTGTATAAAATCCATAAGCGTCTTTTCGAGTTTGGCACCTTCCATCTGACCGTGCGCCACGGCTATTTCTAGGTCAGGACAAAGCACTTTCAGCTTTTCTGCCATAGAAGGCAGGCTTTGTACCCGATTATGTATAAAATATACTTGCCCTCCTCGTTCTATTTCAAAATAGATAGCATCTCTGATAAAATCTTCCTCAAAGCCGATAAGTTCAGTATGTACAGGTTGCCTATTGGGCGGTGGGGTATTGATAATACTCAAATCCCTTGCGGCCATCAGAGAAAACTGCAAGGTACGCGGTATCGGCGTGGCCGTGAGGGTAAGGGTATCCACGTTGAGTTTGCGTTCACGTAGCTTTTCCTTGGCGGCTACCCCAAATTTTTGCTCTTCATCAACAATATAAAGCCCTAAATCCTTAAATTTCACGTCCTTACCCATTAGCGCGTGCGTACCGATGAGGATATCAATCTTACCTTCTTCTAGGCGCTTAAGGGTTTCTTTACGCTCTTTGGCAGATTTAAATCGATTGAGAAAGTCAACATTTACCGGAAAGTCCTTAAGCCTTTCCTTAAACGTTTGATAATGCTGAAAAGCCAGAATGGTGGTGGGTACCATTACGGCCACTTGCTTACTATCTGCAACAGCCTTAAATGCAGCACGAACTGCCACTTCAGTTTTGCCAAAGCCCACATCCCCACATACCAGTCTATCCATAGGGTTGGGCGATTCCATATCCCTCTTTACATCAGCCACGGCTTTCGACTGATCCGGAGTGTCTTCATAATGAAAGGAAGCCTCCAGTTCGGCTTGCAAATAGGAGTCTGGCGAGAAGGCAAAACCCTGAGAAGCCTTACGTTGAGCATATAGCTTTATAAGGTCGGCTGCTATATCTTTTACTTGACGTTTGGTCTTGTCTTTCAGCCTGTTCCAGGCATCAGAGCCGAGCTTATGTATTTTGGGTTCTGTACCCTCTTTGCTACTGTATTTGGATATTTTATGCAGCGAGTTGATACCTACATAGAGCACATCATTATCCTTATAGATGATGCGTACAGCCTCTTGTTTTGCTCCGTTGACATCAATGGTTTGCAGGCCACTATAACGCCCTACTCCATAATCTATATGACTTACAAAATCGCCGGGCTGCAATTCACGAAGCGACTTGATCGTAATGGCCTTGCTCTTGCTATAGGCCTGCTTAATTTTATATTTATGAAAGCGCTGAAAAATCTGATGGTCGGTATAAACCACCACTTTGTGCTCATGGTCTATAAATCCACTACTGATAGCCAATGGGATAGGCACAAAATTCACTTGTGCAGCCGTATCTTCAAATATCACCCTCAGGCGCTCCAGCTGCTTTGCATTATCTGCAAATATGTATGCAGTGTAATGTTGCTCCTGCCATTGACGAAGATTGGCACCAAGTAACTCAAAGTTTCGGTTAAAACTGGGCTGAGCTTCTGTTTTGAACATCAAAACCTGGTCAAAATCTTTTGCTGCTACATCATTTGTAAACAAATGCATCTGGTGAAAATCCGGCAATCGCTGAGACCAATATGTGGCCCTTTCAAAATCATCTCCGGTGAGGGTTTTGGCATCTTCCTCATCATCACTTTGCAATTTGATGACCCCATCAGCCTTCTCCAAACGCTCCTGCAATTGCGCTTCAAAATGTGCCATCTTAGCCAGAAACACTTGCTTATCCTTAAACCAAAACACCGTTTGCTCAGGTATAAAATCCAGCAAGGATACTTTTTCCTGGGCTTCAAATTTGGTTTCTATATTGGGAATGATGGACACTTGAAGCAGTTTCCGCTCAGATAGCTGGGTTTGCGGATTGAAAATCCTGATACTATCCACCTCATTGCCAAAAAGCTCTATACGATATGGATGTTCATTTCCGAAAGAGTAAATATCCAAAATGCCCCCACGCAATGCAAACTGTCCGGGTTCATATACAAAATCCTCGCGCCTAAATCCCAAAGCTACTAAGCGCTCCATCAGCTCATCCAAATTCAACTGATGATTTACCGCCACCTGAATCATATTTCTGCTCAGGGTTTTGGCCTGAACAACCTTTTCAAACAGGGCTTCCGGGTAGGTAAACATCACTTTTTTGCGCACTTTATCGCCGCTCCATTTATTTAGCGCCTCAGTACGCAACATTACGTGACTGCTGTTGAGTTGCGTATAATCACCGGATTTTTTAAACGAATCCGGAAAGAAAAACACATCTAAAGCGCCGCTTAGATGCTCAAAATCGTTGTGGAAGTAGGCCGCTTCGTCTTTATCATCCAGTACAAAGATGTGATTACGCTCTGATTGTGCCCAAACGCTGTGTGCCACAAAGGCTCCGGCATTACCTTTAAGATTGGTTAAAGCAATATTAAGTTTGGGTTCAGACAATGAGAGGGCAGCTGCCAGCTCTTTTAAGCGGACATCCGACTGATAGAGGCCTTGCAATGTTTGCAGGTTCATAAGCCGGCAAAGTTATGAAAAACGGAGCGTTTGCTGCACAATAGCGGAAGCACAACCGAAGGCTTTAGCAATACCTTAATACTATGACCATAATCATAACTTAGTGGCATCCGGCAGGATTATTACAATTGCTCTCCAACCCTTCCGCAATAGCCCCTTAGGCATTAAGAAACACTGAGTAGTCTTTTCCGGCTCGTCTGCTAATGCCAACCCTATAATGCACAGACTTAAGTTTAAAGACCCAGGGCAGTCCAAAACTTCCGCTCCATTGAAATATATTTGCCGTTTATCGTTCCACCACCCTGTATTGAATTGAAATGAAGTCGAAGCAAGCTACTGAAGTTTCCACACACTTACTTTTCTTCCCGGATAGAATAGGCAGCAGCACATCTGCCTTCTCCATGCTATTGATAGACCGCAGCTCCGGAAAACCTTTAACCATAGAAAAGGAACTAGACCACAAATGGCTCAAAAAGCACCTGAATGGCTATTCGAAAGAATATGATGATGCCATTCAGTCGCTCTCAGAAGATGGCTGGAAGGCCTTGCACACCCAAACTCATGCGCAATACATTAAAAATAAGAGTGGTATTGCTTGGGATAAAGCTTTTGCTAAAGTGTCGAGAAATCATGTAATGAGTCAGCTGACGCTGCTTTGGCCCTTTCTAAACCAGCATGGTTGCTACCATAAAATCGAACATAAACAGAGTCAAAAAAGAGTAACAACCAAAGCCCATTTTAGTGGCGAAGAGCCTGTTCTTAGATTCAAGCTCAGGCGGAAGAAGGATAACATTCTGGATTTACAGACTTTTATTGGAATAAATGGACAATATTATCTGCTTAGCGAGCTAGAACGCTACGCCTGTCTGTTCAGACATGAGCAGACCTATTACAAACTTAGCCAGCAGGACTGGGATACCATATCCTGGTTGGAAACGGGTATTATGGAACAATATGCCAAACATGAGCAGTTGGTATGGTCGAACGTAATAAAACGGCTGAAGCTAGATTATGAAGTGGACACTGCAACTGCGATTCAGGACATAGTAATCAGTACAACACCGGTCAACTGTGTTCAGCTCAGTGAGCTTAACAATAATACCCTGATGATAACGCCGCGCTGGAATTACGAGGGCATAGTGCTCGACATGCCATTCCAGCCGCTAAGCAGTACCATAAAACATGGCAAATGCTATACCATAAACAGAGATGAGCATACCGAATCAGGATTTCTGGAATATATCCGTAGTTTTCACCCAAGCTTTCACCAACAAAGCAATTTCTTCTTTCTCAGCTTTGCCGAGGCAGAAAAGAAACTATGGTTCTTCAAGTTTTACCAACAACTTCTCGAGGACGGCGTAGAGATAATAGGTATGGAAATGCTGCAGCACTTCCGCTTTTCGCCATACATTCCCGAAACTCATATGGAAATCCTGTCTGAAGATGAGAATTATTACACATTTACCTTAAGTGTGAAGTTTGGCGAATGGGAAGTGAGGCTTACACAACTGCAACAGATGTTGCTTGCAGGTCAGCATACCATAGTACTCCCAGACCAATCACTGGCCGTACTCCCGGATGAATGGCAGGAAGAGTATGCTCAATTGATACGCCATGCAAAAATCAAAGGAAATCTTTTGACCGTATCCAAATGGCTGGGTATGAGCATGCAGGAGGGGGTCATCAGAGAGCAATTCTTAAAGAATGTAAGCCTGGAATGGCGCCAAAAATGGCAATCCTGGCAGCAAGCACAAGCACCTGTATACCCTGCTCCAAAATCTTTGCAGTGCACCATGCGCCCATACCAGCACAAAGGCTATGAATGGATAAGTTTGCTCGCGGAGATTGGCGCCGGAGCCTGCCTGGCAGATGATATGGGTTTAGGCAAAACTATGCAGACCATCGCCTATATATGCAAAGTAGTAGAAGAGCAACCGGAGGCCAAAATACTCGTTGTATGCCCGCTTTCATTGGTTTTTAACTGGCATAATGAATTCAGAAAATTTGCTCCGGATATAAAGACCTATATGTATCACGGTGCCAACCGCAACTGGGCAGCATTTCTCAGCTCTGATGCCAACATTTTATTAGCCTCTTATGGCACCCTTCGAGCAGATGTAGAATTGATACGCAATATGGTTTGGGAGGTAGTAGTAGCTGACGAAAGCCATAATGTTAAAAACAGTGTAGCACAGACTACCCAGGCGATGATGATGCTGCAGGCGCATATGCGCGTAGCATTAACAGGTACCCCTATTATGAATAACACCATGGAGCTCTTCGCCCAGATGGACTTTCTTGTGCCGGGACTATTAGGCACTCAGTCTTTTTTCAAAAAGGAATACGCCCAACCTATAGACCAGTGTGCCAACGAGGATAAACGCGAAGCACTTAAACGACTCGTACATCCATTTATGCTTAAACGCAACAAACAGCAGGTTGCCGCCGACCTACCCGAAAAAACAGAAGAAGTCATTTGGATACAGATGAACGAAAGGCAAAAAGCTATATACGAGGAAATAAAGGCTCAGGTGGGTAGCAGCCTATTTTTAGACATTAAGGAGAAAGGCCTTAAGCATAGTACCATGAATATACTTCAGGCAATCATGAAGCTCAGGCAAATTTGTGCCAGCCCTAAATTACTTGCTGATTATCGTGCAGAGGACTGCTCCGCAAAAATTCAGTTCTTGAAAGAACAGTTCGAACTCCTTAGAGGCAAAAAGTTATTAGTTTTTTCTCAATATAGAGAGATGCTTCAAGAGATAGCCCATGCCTGCAGAGACCTGGAACTGGACTACCTACTTTTCGATGGCAGCACCTCGCTTCCCGAAAGGGCCGCGATTGTAGAACAGTTTCAAAACCCCGACACTGACAAAAACATTCTGATTATGAGCTTGAAAGCAGGCAATGCCGGACTCAATCTTACCGCAGCCGAATATGTATTTCTGGTAGACCCCTGGTGGAACCACGCTGTAGAGCAGCAAGCCATAGATCGCACGCATCGCATTGGACAGACTAAGCATATCTTTGCCTATCAGCTTCTGTGCCAGGACAGTATTGAAGAAAAAATACGCAACTTACAGCAGCAAAAGGCAAGCCTCGCTCAGGATTTAGTGCAGGCAGAGGATGGCTTCGTAAAGAACCTCAGCGAAGACGATATCAAATATCTATTTAGCTAAGGGAGAAATATAAGCCAAAACCCCTTCAAAAAAAAATTTTTTTTGAATTGTTATTAAACTGTAACTATCTTTGCACATGGCTACAAAATCTAACAAATTCTACGGCGAAGGATTAACATTTGACGATGTATTATTAGTTCCTGCCTATTCAGAGGTACTTCCCAGAGAAGTTAATATCAGCACACAACTTACCAAAGACATCACTTTAAATATCCCGATGATTTCGGCGGCGATGGATACCGTTACCGAAGCCAATCTGGCTATTGCATTGGCCAGGGAAGGTGGTGTGGGTATTCTGCACAAGAATATGTCTATAGAGCAGCAAGCCGACCAAGTTAGAAAGGTAAAGCGCTCTGAAAGCGGTCTTATCATTGATCCGATCACGCTCAGCCCCGACCAAACCATCAAGGAAGCTGTGATGCTGATGCGTGAGAATAGGATTGGTGGTATTCCTATAGTGGATAGCAACAAAGTTTTGGTAGGTATCCTTACCAATAGAGATTTACGCTTTGAAAAAAATATGCGTAAAAAAGTAAGTGAGGTAATGACCAAAGAGAATTTAGTTACCGCTCCACAAGGCACCACTTTACTTAAAGCCGAAAAAATACTTCAACAACAAAAAATCGAAAAGCTGCCTATCGTTGATAAATCAGGTAAGCTTATTGGTCTGATTACATTCAGAGATATTCTGCAACACTCCAGCTATCCCAATGCTTGCAAAGACAGTTTTGGTCGTTTGCTGGCCGGCGCAGCGGTGGGCGTTACAGCTGACATCCTGGACCGTGTAGATGCATTGGTGCAAGCCGGTGTAGATATCATTACTCTGGATAGTGCACATGGCCATTCCAAAGGTATTTTAGATGCGCTGAAAAACGTTAAGAAAAACTTCAAAAAGCTTCCTGTAATAGGCGGTAATATAGCCACTGCTGCAGGTGCTTTAGCCCTGGCAGAAGCCGGTGCAGATGCGGTAAAAGTAGGTATCGGACCTGGCTCTATATGTACCACCAGAATCGTTACCGGTATTGGTGCTCCTCAACTTACAGCAGTTATGGAAGCCGCTCAGGCACTTAAGAAAAAAGGTATCCCTGTAATTGCTGATGGTGGTATCCGCTATACGGGAGATATGGTAAAAGCTATCGCTGCCGGTGCATCTTGTATTATGGCGGGTTCTGCATTTGCCGGCACCGAAGAAAGCCCGGGCGACACCATTATCTACGAAGGCAGAAAATTCAAGGCTTACAGAGGTATGGGCTCCTTGGATGCTATGCAAAGCGGTTCTAAAGACAGATATTTCCAGGATGCAGAAGATGACGTGAAAAAACTCGTTCCTGAAGGCATCGTGGGTCGCGTACCTTACAAAGGTACCGTTGCTGAGATTGTACAGCAGTTTGTCGGTGGCCTGAGAGCAGGTATGGGTTACTGTGGTACGGATACCATTAAGCGCTTGCAAGAAGAAGCTCAGTTTATCCGCATTACCAGCGCCAGCATGGCAGAAAGCCATCCGCACGGCGTGGTGATTACCAAAGAAGCGCCAAACTATAGCCGATAAAATATACTCTTTATATAAATACAAAAGCCTCAGTCGCGTGGACTGAGGCTTTTGTATTTATTCCCCTTAAGACTCATGGCCTACTTTTAGATGCTTCAATTGACACTAAAAATCAATAATCCAGCCGCCCTTCCACTACTTTCCAATAGGTGGGCTAAGCCAAACGGAGGTGCTATGCCCATTCCGCTTCCTAACAAGAAGGCTATTTCAACTTATCAGCAAATACCTTTTTAAACTTTTCTATCTTTGGTTTCACCACCATTTGACAATACGGATTCTGAGGATTCCTCTCGAAATAATTATCATGATAATCTTCTGCGGGATAGAACTCTCCAGCCGGCTCAATGGTAGTTACTACCGGATTATCATACAGTCCGGCAGCATTCAGCCGCTCTATATACATTCTGGCAAGTTGCTCCTGCTCTGAGTTTAATGGAAAAATGGCACTGCGATATTGCGTACCTATATCATTTCCTTGCCTATTGAGCTGGGTAGGGTCATGCGCCAGAAAGAATGCTTCCAGCAGTTCTTCATATCTGATAATGGCCGGATCATATACTATACGTACTGCCTCGGCATGCCCAGTTGTGCCTTTACATACTTGCTCATAAGTTGGCTGAGGTACAGTACCGCCTATATAACCACTTTGCACGATATTTACGCCCTTTAAATGCTTAAACTGTCCTTCTACACACCAAAAACAACCTGCCGCAAATATGGCTATTGCTGTAGGCTTTTCCGAGCTTGCTGTGTTTGTGTTCGCTTCCATATAATATCAAAGATAAAGCTTGTAAACTTAAACATTGCTTTTAGAGCGCCCTTTTTAACTTAAAAAGAGGCCACTGTACACAAACTTACTTAAACTCAATCTATTACCCCAAATGATATACTTACTGCTCTTTGATTACCAGCATATTATCATTTACACGAAAAAATGTTTGATTTTACAACACTTTTATTTGGCCAAAAAAAAAGAATGCTCTTATTTTGCACCCGGAGAGATGGCAGAGTGGTCGAATGCGGCGGTCTTGAAAACCGTTGACTGTCACAGGTCCGGGGGTTCGAATCCCTCTCTCTCCGCGGAGAACGGGAAGATGCAAACCTAAGTGTTTGCATTTTTTTTATATCATTTAGTAACTCTTCCCGCATACCAGTGGCAAATTACCCCGCCTACTGTCAGTTCAACACTATTACCAGATGCTGCCTGCCCTACCTAGTACTTTTCCATTGATACTAGGCGCAAAACATTAGGAGCTT